>DASXJI010000581.1:0-5131 GCA_036497495.1 Mycobacterium sp. | reverse complement strand
CCTGCGCCGCAAGGACGGGTTCACCATCGTCGCCGAATGCAGCGACGGCGACGAGGTCCCGCACGCGGTCGCTGAGCATCACCCCGATGTGGTCGTGATGGATCTGCGGATGAAGCGGGTCGACGGCATCGAGGCCACCCGAAGGCTTTCCGCACCCGGGTCGCCACCGGTGCTAGCACTGACCACCTTCAACGACGACGGTTTCTGTCCGGCGCTTTGCGTGCCGGCGTCTCAGGATTCGTGCTCAAAGATTCGTCGGCAGAGGAGTTGATCCGGGCCGTGCGCGCGGTCGCCATTGGCGACAGTTACCTCGACCCGGCGGTCACGTCACGGGTGCTGACCACGTATCGCCGCGTCGCCGGCGAGCAGCGTTCCGATCCGGTCGCCGAGGTGACCGCGCGCGAGTGCGACGTGCTTCGGCTGATCGGTCAGGGCCGCTCCAACACCGAGATCGCCGACGAGCTCTGCATCTCCGAGCTGACCGTGAAAAGCCACGTCGGCCGGATCTTCGCCAAGCTGCAACTGCGCGACCGCGCGGCGGCCATCGTCTACGCCTACGACCACGGCCTCGTCACGCCGCGGTATTCGACCGAGTGTTAAGCGTCGACCTTGTCCCCGACGTCGCCGATGATGTTGCGCAGCACCACTCGCCCATCGTTGAGGTGATACGTGGCGCCGACGATCGCCAGGTCTCCGGCGGCGACCGCTTGGGCGATGGCCGCTGAGCGCTCGAGCAGTTGCGTGCCGGTCTCGACCACGTGGCGTGCCTCGAACTCGTCGGGCCGGCTGAGGCCTTCACGACGGCCCAGCAGGATGGACGGTGCCACCCGCTCGACCAGGTCGCGCACGTAGCCGCCCGGCAACGCGCCGTCATCCAGTGCGGCCAGCGTCGCCTTGACCGCACCGCAGCTGTCGTGGCCGAGGATCACGATCACCGACACACCCAGCGCACCCACCGCGAATTCCAGTGATCCCAATACCGCGGAGTCGATCACGTGGCCTGCGGTCCGGACCACGAACATATCTCCCAGGCCCACATCGAAGATGAGCTCCGCGGCCACCCGGCTGTCGCCGCACCCGAACAGCGCGGAAGTGGGTTTCTGACCTTTGGCCAGGCTGGCCCGGTGCTGCACACTCTGGCTCGGGTGCTCGGGCTCGCCGGCAACGAACCGCTCGTTACCCTCTTTGAGTGATTTCCAAGCAGTTACGGGATCGGTGTTCGGCATGCCGCTCATTCTGCCGTAGCAACCTATGAAGCTCTCACCAACGCAGCGTGAACTTCTGAGCTGGTACGACTGGTCGCGACGTGACCTGCCTTGGCGAGACCCCGAGGTGACGCCCTGGCAGATTCTGGTCAGCGAATTCATGTTGCAGCAAACGCCGGTGTCGCGGGTAGAACCGATCTGGCGAGACTGGGTGGCGCGCTGGCCCACGGCGTCGGCGACGGCGGCGGCCAGCGCCGCTGACATCGTGCGGGCCTGGGGCAAACTCGGCTATCCGCGGCGGGCCAAACGCCTACACGAGTGCGCCACCGTCATCGCCCGCGATCATGGCGACGTCGTTCCCGATGACGTCGACGTTCTGCTGACCCTGCCGGGAGTCGGCAGCTACACCGCCCGTGCGGTGGCGTGCTTCGCCTACCAGCAGGCGGTCCCGGTGGTCGACACCAATGTGCGCCGGGTGGTGGCGCGGGCCGTGCACGGACGCGCCGACGCAGCGGCTGCATCCGCCGTCCGCGATCACGCCGATGTAGCGGAGTTACTGCCCAAAGATTCGTCAGCACATACGTTTTCAGCGGCGCTGATGGAGCTGGGCGCCACCGTGTGCACCGCGCGGGCGCCGCGGTGCGGGCTGTGCCCGCTCAGCGTCTGTCAATGGCGTTCAGCTGGCTTCCCGCCTTCGGAAGGTCCGGCTCGTCGGCCGCAGGGCTACGCCGGAACCGACCGCCAGGTTCGGGGCCGGCTGCTGGATGTGCTGCGCCACAGCGAAGTCCCGGTCACCCGCACTCAATTGGACGTCGCTTGGCTGACCGACACCGCGCAGCGCGACCGGGCGCTGGATTCGTTGCTTGCCGACGGGCTGGTGACCAAGACCAGCGATGGGCGATTCGCGCTGGCCGGTGAAGAGGGCTAGCCCGAAGCCAGGAACGATTCCACCGTCTGCCGATACAGCCGCGGTGCCTCGTCGTGAACCAGGTGCCCGGCATCGGGAGCATACAAATACGTTGTGCGGTAACCACTTTCGCTCATAGAGCGCATCTGGCCAGCGGGAGTAACCGAGTTCCCGGCCTCCACGAGCAGCGCTGGTGAGCGTACCGCCTGCCATTGCGCCCAGTAGTCGCGGGTGCCCCACTCGGCCGCGATCTCGATCCACTTCGACGTGTGCCCATGCAGCCGCCACCCGGTCGGGGTACGGTCGAATGCCGCCAGGAAGTACTGGCCGGCGAGTTCGCCGAATTCTGCGAATATCTGTTCGGCAGAATCGAATTCGACTGGCAGATTATGGAGCCACGGCTCCCACGGACCGGTGGTGCGACCGCGGAAGTCCGGCGCCATGTCCTCGACGACCAACGCCGAGACCAGCTGGGGGCGCTCGGCGGCCAAACACCAGGAGTGCAGCCCGCCCATTGAATGCCCGACCAACCTGACCGGCGCGTCCAGCGCGGCCACGGCGTCACCGAGGTCGGCCACGAAGCGTTCGGTGCTGATCGGACACGGGTCGGCCACATCGCGACCGCGGTGCCAAGGCGCGTCGTAGGTGTAGACGGCCCCCAGCTGAGTCAGCCACGGCAGCTGACGCGACCAGGTGGTGCCACGGCCCATCAGGCCGTGCACCAAGACCACCGGCTCACCTCGTCCACCGCGGTGGGTTAGCAGATCAGTGGCCATGCGCCTATCTTTGCGCGCTTTGGGTCGCCACCGGGTTGATTGCTCGGCTCCTCCCCGGTCCGCTCGCGGCCCGCATCGTCGCCTTCGGTCGGCACGGTAGCCTTGCGCCATGCCAGTGGTGAAGATCAACGCAATCGAGGTGCCCGCCGACGCAGGCCCCGAATTGGAGAAGCGGTTCGCCCACCGAGCGCACGCGGTCGAGAACTCGCCCGGCTTCCTCGGCTTTCAGCTGCTTCGTCCCATCAAGGGGGAAGACCGGTACTTCGTGGTGACCCAGTGGGAATCCGAAGAGGCGTTCCAGGCCTGGGCAACCGGGCCTGCCATCGAGGCGCACGCCGGCCACCGGAACAATCCAGTGGCGACCGGCGCATCACTGCTGGAGTTCGAGGTTGTGTTAGACGTTGCCGGATCCGGACAGTCGGCGTAGGCCCCGCCGGGGCCGGCTCCGCGTCGCGGCGCTGAGTTCCGCCGCCGTATTCGTCGCCGCCCTGAGCCCGGGTTGCGCACCGCCACCAGCGCCGTCCGCTAACGCAGCGGGCGCCGGTCGGCAGATCAACATGAGCACGCCGGCCGGTCTGCGAGCTCAGCAGACCCTGGACATGCTGAATTCTGACTGGCCGATCGGTCCCGTGGGAGTCGGCACCCTTGCCGCGCCGAAGATGGTCAGCCAAATACAGACCATGATGGAAAAGCTGTGGTGGGACCGGCCGTTCACGTTCCGCGGAGTCGACCTAAAAGCGGGCGCGGCCACGCTGGAGCTGACGACGTCTTACGGTGCACAGCAAGAGATTCGGATACACACCGCCGATGACACCTTGGTGGATGGGTTCGACGTCACCACGCTGGCCCCGAAGATCGCGTCGTGGCGTGACGTCGATGCGGTACTGCGCAACACCGGGGCCCGCTACTCATGGCAGGTCACCAAGGTCAATAGCGGCCAGTGCGATCGGATAGCCGGCACCAACCCCGATTTGTCACTCCCGTTGGCGTCTATCTTCAAGTTGTACGTGCTCTATGCCGTGTCGGATGCCATCAAGGCCGGAACCGTCTCCTGGGACGATCAGCTGACCGTGACCGACAAAGGCAAGGCCGTCGGTTCGAGCATGGATTTGCCGGTGGGTGCGAATATTTCGGTACGCACCGCCGCCGAGAAGATGATTGCCACCAGCGACAACATGGCCACCGACATGCTGATCGCAAGGCTCGGCCCACAGGCTGTCGACAACGCGCTGGCCAACACCGGCCACCACGATCCGGCCGCGATGACGCCGTTCCCGACTATGTACGAAATGTTTTCGGTCGCCTGGGGGCAACCGGATGTCCGCGAGCAATGGCAGCGAAGCACAGCGCAGGAACGCGCCGCGATGCTAGAAGAAGCGAATTCTCGTACTTATCAACCGGATCCGATGCACGCCCACGTGCCCGCTTCGAAATACGACGCGGAATGGTATGGCAACGCTGAAGATATCTGTCGGGTGCACGTGGCCCTGCAGGCTGGCGCAGTGGGTGCGGCCGCACCCGTCAGGAAGATCCTGGATGCTTCTCCGGGTGTCAACCTGGATCGCGGGCAATGGCCGTATATCGCCGCCAAGGCCGGTGGCCTGCCGGGCGACCTCACGTTCAGCTGGTATGCGGTCGACCGGAGCGGGCAGCCGTGGGTGGTGAGCTTCCAGTTGAACTGGCCCCGCGATCACGGGCCGAGCATCACCGGTTGGATGCTGCAGATCGCGAAGCAGGTTTTCGCGCTGATACCCACGCAATAACACATGGGCGGCCACCCGATCGGCGACCGCCCATCCGTTTGACTTGTTTACTGCGCTGCGGGCGGCGGACCACCGGCCGCGTGAGCGCCGACGTTCGCCAGGTCCGCCGACTCGGCCGGCTTACGGGCTCCGGTGAAGGTGAACACGGCATCCTCGCCAGTACCCTCGCCGTCCCAGTTGTCCACATCGACCGTGACAATCTGGCCGGGGCCGATCTCTTCGAACAGGATCTTCTCGGACAGCTGGTCCTCGATCTCCCGCTGGATGGTGCGCCGCAGCGGACGAGCACCCAGCACCGGGTCGAAGCCGCGCTTGGCCAGCAACGCCTTCGCCTTGTCGGTGAGCTCCATCGCCATGTCCTTGGCCTTGAGCTGCTTGCCCACCCGGCCGATCATCAAATCGACCATCTCGATGATCTCTTCGCGGGTCAGCTGGTGGAAGACGATGATGTCGTCGATGCGGTTGAGGAACTCGGGGCGG
>DASXJI010000580.1:0-4526 GCA_036497495.1 Mycobacterium sp. | reverse complement strand
CACGGCGGCGTCGAGCAGCAGGTCACGGTTGCGCCGGGCGTCGGCGCGCACCGGTCGGCCGAGGATCTCCGACACAGGTCATCCTCTCCAGCCCACACGGTTCCAGGCGTGGGTTGCTAAACGGAGGTGGCTCCGGTTAGGTTGGGCCGCCGTACCGGAGGATCCTCCGATTCGGAGCTTACCGGGTCCGCCTCGGGTACGGATCGCCGGACACACAGGAGTCGAATCATGACTGAGACCACACCCATCACCACGCCCTTCAAATGGGAAACAACCGCCGCCGAGGTCGTCGGCGGGATCGATCTGGGCGGCAGCCGGGTCATCGTGACCGGTGGGGCATCCGGCATCGGCCTGGAGACGGCGCGCGCGCTCGCCGCCGCCGGCGCAGAGGTGACCCTCGCGGTCCGCGACGCCGACGCAGGACAGCGCGTCGCCGCGGAGATCGTGGCCACCACCGGCAATACTCACGTCCTGGTCGCGAATCTGGACCTCGCCAACCGGGCATCGGTCGCGTCGTTCGTCGCCGCGTGGGAGGGACCGTTGGGTGTCCTGGTCAACAATGCCGGCGTGATGGCGTGCCCGGAGACCCGCACAGCGCAGGGCTTCGAGCTTCAGTTCGCCACCAATCATCTCGGTCACTTCGCGCTCGCCGCCGGCCTGCACCATGCACTCGCGGCCGCCGGCGGGGCCCGCATCGTGTCGGTCAGCTCCCGAGCCCACCTGCGCTCACCGGTGATCTTCGACGACATCCACTTCCTCAACCGCGCCTACGAGCCGTGGGACGCCTACGCACAGTCCAAGACCGCCAACGTGCTCTTTGCGGTGGAGGCGAGCAGGCGCTGGGAATCCGACGGCATCACCGCCAACGCCCTGCAGCCCGGCACCGTCCGGTCGAACCTGCAGCGATACATCACCGACGACGACCTGGAGCGCACCCGCGTACACATCGAAGACGACAGTGGCAGTTTCCACTGGAAGACACCCGAGCAGGGAGCCGCAACGGCGGTGCTGCTCGCGACCTCACCGCTGCTCGACGGGATCGGCGGCCGCTACTTCGAAGACTGCAACGAGGCAGGACCAAGCCAGCCAGGCACCGGTCGCGGCGTCGCCCCCTACGCGCTCGACCCCGACGCGGCGGCGCGGCTCTGGGAGATCTCCCTCCAGACGCTGGCATCCTGACAGCCTGCACATAAGATCCGCCCTTTCTTCGCGTGGACCACTGTGCTGCTGGGTCTTTCATTTCCCACCGACGCTGGACTATGCGTGTGGCTACGTCTGGGATAGCCGTCACGTGACGGAACCTTCCGAACGGGTTGGTCCGCGTGGCGTGTTCCCACTGAATGAGTCCAACCAGTTTTAGAGTCCTGTGGCCCGATGTCGGGCTGGAAGGGACGATAAAGCTTATGGCTGGTCGGAAGCGGCATTCCGCGGAGGACATCGTGCGCAAGCTGCGGCGGGCGGACGAATTGGCTGCCGAAGGAAAGACCGGTGAGGAGGTCGCCGCCGAGCTCGGAGTGTCGGCGGCGACGCTGTACAACTGGCGCCGCGCCTACGGCGGCATGGACACCGACGCCGCCAAGGAACTCAAGGAGCTGCGCGAGCAGAACTCCCGCCTCAAGCGCCTGCTGGCCGAGGCCGAATTGGAAAAGGATGCTCTGCGCGAGGTGGCCAAGGGAAAATTCTGAGCCCAGCCGCCAAGCGGCGCGCCGTGGACATGCTTACCACCACGTCAAGCATGTCGGAACGGTTGGCGTGCAAGGCGGTTGGGCTGGCGCGCTCCACTTACCGGCGACTGCCTCAAGCTCAGACGCCGGCCGACCCTGATGCCGAAATGAGGGCTTGGCTGCGCGGCTACGCCACCAAACACCCGTGCCATGGGTTCCGGCGTGCGTGGGCGGCGTTGCGCTACGACGAACGCCGTGAAGTCAACAAGAAAAAGGTCCACCGGCTGTGGCGCGAGGAGGGCTTGCAGGTGCGGGTGCACAGTCCGCGCAAGCGGGCCGGCGTGTCCTCGATCCCGCCGGTGGACGCTGATGCGCCGAACGTGGTGTGGGCGATCGATTTCCAGTTCGACTCCACCATCGACGGCAAGGCGATCAAGATCGCGTCGATGATCGACGAGCACACCCGGGTCTCGCTGCTGCACCTGGTCGAGAGATCGATCACCGCTGAGCGTCTCGTCGCCGAACTCGAAGCGGTGTTCGCCGCGTCAGTCGGGCCGCCGAGAGTGCTGCGGATGGACAACGGTCCGGAGTTGGTTTCCCAAGCACTGCAACAGTTCTGCGATGGAAAGGTCGGTCTGTCCTACATTCCGCCGGGTTGTCCATGGGACAACGGCTACATCGAATCGTTCAACAACCGGCTGCGAAAGGAGCGCCTCAACCGCAACCACTGGAACAATCTGTTCGAAGCCCGGGTAGTCATCGGCGACTTCAAACACGAGCACAACCACCGCCACCGGCACTCGGCCCTGGGCTACCGAACGCCGGCCGAGTACGCTGCGGCGTGCAGGCACACCCACACCCCGCTCGCCTGCCAGATCAACTGAATCCGGACGAAAACAATCCGACTCTAAATCCGGGTGGACTCAGTATCGGGGACTCGCCACGCGTCCCTCAGCAATTGGGTATGTCGCCAAGGGATGGGTAGCGGCGTTCTGAAGAAATGACACGGGTTTGAGACAAATGCTCGATGACATCGCGTGAGACAACACGCATCATCGCAGGTCAGCGGATCGCAATATGACACGGAGAATGCGAACCTACATAATGCTAGCTGATGATGATAATTAACCTCAATAAAAGAAGTAAAAGGTGCCTGTCGAGATGCAGCGAAGATTAGCAAGCGGCACCCCGTTGTTTTAACTAGAGTTCGTAGTTGAATAATTTTTGGCCGCACCGACAGCTCCGATGACTGGCTTCCGGCCAGGATTGGGCCGGTGCGGGTGAGTCGTTCGACTCGTTGTGTCGCCGGCTCGCCGCAGCGAATGGCATCACGCCGACAGAGTTGCTGTGTGCGTGCTTGTCCAGGCAACCGGACGCTCAGACTCTGATGGTGGCGGTTGCCCGTTGCATCGGAGGTCGCGGCCTCGATGGGTGGCTCGTGGGGCACGTCGAAGCGCAGCGATTCGCGGGTGGGATCGCCGCCGTAGTCGGCGGGCGGGCGGCCGGAGACCGCGATGTTGGATACCGGGTGGCGTCCCCAATACACATTCGACGAAGCGCTGCAAGACTATCTGAAGTGGCTTAGCGAATACCCCAGTGAGCCTTGCGCGCGAGGGTGCGAGCCTGCGTGAGCAGGGTCTCCATGTACTGAACCACCCGCGCCCTAATCTCGTTGTGGGTCAAGCCCTTCCAGTACTCGCTGGAAGACATCAGTCATGCTGGCGATCTCGTCGTCGTCGAGCAGGTCGATAAGGTATCGGCGAACGGCGTCGGTATGCGCGGGGGCAGCGTCAGTAATCGCTCGGCGCCCCTCGTGGGTGAGCTCGACCACGGATCCGCGGGCATCGTCGGCGCACCCGCTTCGGCGGACGAGTCCCCGCTGCTGCATTCTGGCAACCAAGTGTGACAACCGTGTCCGATCCCATCCGAGTTCTCGGCACAAATCTCTGGCCCGAAGTTTCTCCGCTGGTGTCTCCGACAGGGGTACGAGCACGGCAAACTCCGCGCTGGAAAGCCCGGAGCCCGTAAGTAACTCGCGGTGCAGTACCTCCTCCAGATGATGCTGGACATCCACGTACAGCCGCCAGAAGCGCTGTTGATTCTCATTGAGCCATCGCTCCTGCGCCATGGTGACAGCATACCGAATTTTGTTGACGCATCAACATAAAGGTGCTAGATTTGTTGACGCGTCTACATCCTGGGGGTTCGGCCCTTGGAACGTGGCAACAACTATTCGATTCGAATCAGATTGGAAATGTAGAGATGGCGCGAACAGTGCAGTTCTCGGAATACGGCGGCACGGATGTGCTCGCTGCGGTCGATGCGCCCGCGCTGACCGCCGGGCCCGGGCAGGTCCGGATCGAGGTGCGGGCCGCCGGTATCAATCCCATCGACTGGAAGATCATGCGGGGCTTCATGCGCGAGATGATCCCGTTGACGCTGCCCGCGGGCCTGGGGTCCGATGTCGCCGGTGTGGTCGATCGGGTGGGTACGGGGGTCACCGAATTCCAGGTGGGCGATGAGGTGTTGGGCCGCTCGCTGACGCCCGCCATCTCCGAGTCCGCGCTTGCAGATCCGGCCAGCCTCATCACCAAACCCGCGGATTTCGGCTGGGACGTGGCCGGCAGCGTGGCCGGCGCGGGCGGCACCGCGTGGGCGGTGCTTGACCAACTGGGCATTAAGGCGGGCGAGACGTTGCTCGTGCATGCCGCCGCCGGTGGGGTGGGTACGTTCGCGGTTCAGCTCGCGGTCGCGCGCGGGGCACGGGTAATTGGTACGGCGAGCGAGCGCAATTTCGAGTACCTGCGATCGATTGGCGCCGAGCCCGTCTGCTACGGCGACGGCCTCCTCGAACGTGTCCGC
>DASXJI010000579.1:0-3284 GCA_036497495.1 Mycobacterium sp. | reverse complement strand
AAATTCGACGCTTCTTCGATTGCGGTCGAGGTGGCCATCGGACGCAACAGCGATGGTTCACCGCTGGGATTGAAATAGTAGGAACGTGAGGTGGCGCAGTTACCGATCGTCCACAGTGAATCGCCCAGCAGTTCGGTCATCCGGTCGAGGTAGCGCGCGTTGGCCTCTTCGGTCACTTCGAAAGTGTCCGCGCCCCGACGTTTGAGCTCGGTGAAAAGGCGTTCCATCAAGCGCATCTGGTATTCCATGGTGTTGAAGAAGTTCAGTCCCAAGAAGGCAAACGGACTGGCCAAGCTGAGGTAGTTCGGGAAGTAAGGCATCGAGACGCCCTGATACGCCTGGAATCGCGTGTCGCGCCACCATTTTCCGAGGTTCCGGCCGTCGCGGCCGATCACCTCGATGGCCGGGAAGTTGGCCTCCCACAGGTCGAATCCGGTGGCCAGCACCAGCGTGTCTATCTGGGTCTTCGAGCCGTTGGCGTTGACGATCCCGTCGGCCTCGACGCGTTCGATTCCGTCGGCCTGCAGGTGCACGTGCGGTTTGGCGAAGCTGCGGAAATAGGTGTTGGAGAACGTCGGCCGCTTACACCCGATGTCGTAGTCGGGGGTGAGCTTGCGGCGCAGTTCTTTGTCGCGAATCGCCAGAAACTGGTTGATCTTGCACAGATCCATCGCGGAGATGTTGAGGCGCCGGAACAGTGGAACCCGGTATCGCACCACGCCGACGGTGATCATCAACTCGTAGATGGTGTCGGTAATCGTCCGTATCGTCCGCTGCGTCCACGGTAAACGGGCAAAGAGCCGTTTGGCTCGATCTGAGAACTGCAGGTCGATCTTCGGTGCGACCCAGATCGGGGTGCGCTGATAGACGGTGAGATCGGCGGCCTTCTGCGCGAGTTTCGGAATCAGCTGCACTGCCGTCGCGCCGGTGCCGATGATCCCGATCCGCCTGCCGGTCGGATCGAAGTCGTCTTCCCACTCGGTGGTGTGGATGACCTTGCCCTCGAACGTCGTGATGCCCGGGATGTCGGGTGTTTTCGGCTGAGACAAAAACCCGGTGGCGGTGATCAGGTAGCGCGCCGACAGCACGTCGCCACCGGACAGCGCCACCTGCCAGCGACGGGCCTCCTCGTCCCAGCGGGCGCTTTCCACGACGGTGTTGAACCGCATGTGTCGGCGAACGTCGTACTTGTCGGCCACCCCCGCGGCGTACTGCTTGATCTCGGGTCCTGGGGTGAACAACCGCGACCAGTTCGGGTTGGGTTCGAAGAAGTAAGAGTAAGTGGTGGTGGGGACATCGACGGCCAGCCCTGGGTAGTGGTTGACATGCCAGGTGCCGCCGAGGTCGTCCTCCCGGTCGAGGATGACGAAGTCGTCGATATTCATGCGCTTGAGTTGGACTGCCGCGCCGATACCGCCGAAGCCGGCACCGACGATCAGCACCTCGAAGTGCTCCGAACTCATGGCACGACAATATACGCAGTACCACTGGTACCGGCAATCGACGGGGTCCTAGCTGGGCCCGGTTTTCCTGGTCGCCTTCGTGCCGGTTGCGCGGTTGTCCGCGAGCAACGCCGCATTATCGTCTTCGAGTTCAAGAATGCGGCCGATGCCGGCGAGGTTGACGCCGGCGGCGACCAGGTGGCTGATCCGTCGGAGACGGGCCAGGTCGTCGGCGCTATAGCGGCGGGTGCCGCCGTCACTGCGAATTGGGGTGAGCAGGCCGTGGCTCTCGTAGAGCCGCAACGACTGCACGGGAACACCGGAAAGTTCGGCGGCGACCGAAATTCCGTACACGCCATGGCTGGCGGCAGGCTGGTGCTGAGGGTCAAGTCGATCGTTCGTCACAGTCATCCTTGGCTACGGCTACAGAAAACCTTTTTAGCACACTTGCGACTTAGCCTTCTCCATGCTATATAAAATCTGTGTCAAGAGGCACAGATTATGGATGACACATAAAAGATTGGAGAGGCAGGGGTGACCACCATGCTGATGCGTACCGACCCGTTCCGCGAGCTGGACCGCTTCACCCAGCAGGCGCTGGGCACTGCCGCCCGTCCAGCGGTAATGCCGATGGACGCGTGGCGTGAAGGCGACGCGTTCTTCGTCGAGTTCGACCTACCTGGGATCGACCAGGACTCGCTGGACCTCGACATCGAGCGCAACGTCGTGACTGTCCGTGCCGAACGTCCGACCGTGGATCCGAATCGCGACATGCTCGCAACCGAGCGGGCGCGCGGAATCTTCAGCCGCCAGCTGGTTCTCGGTGAGAATCTCGACACCGATCACATCGAAGCCTCCTATCAGGACGGCGTGCTGCGGCTCCGTATTCCGGTGGCAGAGAGAGCCAAGCCACGCAAGATCACGATCGGTCGCGGTGACGCGCACCGAACCCTCGACGACAAAGCCACCAAGCGCGAGCTAATCAACGCGTGACGCTGCGATGGGTGGCAGCGGGCCCGCGAGGTAGGCGGGCCCGCTGCCACCCGTTGGAATTCGCCCGAAACAGGAGGTTGTGGTGTCGACCGTCGATCCACCAGGCGTTTTCACGTCCTTAGCTGAGATCGCCCGAGAAGCCTCAACGCCGAATGAGATGTATGCCGCGATATGTGTCGCGGCAACACTGACAGTTCCCGGATGCGACCATGCGAGCCTGATGATCTGCCGTGACGGTGTGTGCAGGACGGCCGCCGTGAGCGACTCAATCGCCCGCCAGATCGACAAGATGGAGTTGGCGCTGGGTAGCGGCCCGTGCCTGGACGCGATCGAACAGTGCACAGCTCAAATTCAGACCGACTTGACCACAGACAGTCGGTGGCCGTCGTTGGCGAACCGGGTGCTCGCTCAGACACCGGTGCGCGGCGCTCTGAGCGTACGGCTGCCAGTAGACCGGGCACGGGCCGGCGCGCTCAACCTTTTTTCCGATAAAGCCAATGCCTTCGACGAGCGATCAGTCGAATACGCGCTGGTGTTGGGCGCGTTCGCCACGGTTGCGACGAATGCCGTGGCGCAAGGCGAAGATGTCGCCTCGCTGCGACGCGGACTGGCGAGCAGTCGCGCGATCGGCAAGGCCATCGGCATGCTGATGGTGTTGAACGACGTGTCGGACAACGACGCCTTCGGCATGCTGCGCCAAAGATCGCAGGAGACCAACGTCAAGCTTGCCGACGTCGCGGCCGACTTTGTGCGAAAGCGCAGCCGCCGCTCGGCCTGAGGGCTTACCCGCGGCCGAGCACTCGCAGCGCCGCGGCCACTGCCAGGCCCGGCACGTCGAGCGTCTTGGAG
>DASXJI010000578.1:0-14349 GCA_036497495.1 Mycobacterium sp. | reverse complement strand
AACATTCGGTCTGCTGATCGAACCATTACCCATGCCTGACGGGCGCCACCCGAACTGACAGGATCGACGCAGCGTGACGAGCCGACCGCCACGCAGGTGTGCACGGGCGCTCCGGTGGCTGCGGTAGTGCGCGTGGCCGGCGGGCTGGGTCGTGGCCCCATTCCACAGCCAGCAGCCGGTCGGACTGTCGGTCCACCAGATCCGCAACCGCTCATGGAGCGACCTGCCGGAACCGGTGCCTCGGCCGGATTCTCGCAGTAGTTCTCGAAGCCCTGCTGGCACCGGCTGCACTTGCCGCAACCCCCGCGCCGTAGACCGCGACGGCGTCGCCCTCCTCGACCGTGGTGACACCGTCGCCGACCGAGTCGACCCATCCGGCGTTCTCGTGGCCCAACGTCAACGGCACCTTCCACGGCATCATGCCGGGCTCGAAGTCGTGCATCACGTGCAGGTCGGAGTGACACGCCCCGGCGCCGCCGATCCTGACGATTACCTCGCCGGGCCCCTTGTTGGCTTCGGCACCTCTACCAGTTCCGGATCGGTCTTCCAATCAACCAATCGCAGCGCCTTCATAGCGCACCTTCTCGTCTGTTTGGGGTTCAGGCCGCGAGTAGGGCGCGCGACATTACGATGTGCTGAATCTGGTTGGTGCCCTCGTAGATTTGGGTGATCTTGGCGTCGCGCATCATTCTTTCGACGGGAAAGTCGCGGGTATATCCGGCGCCGCCCAGCAACTGCACCGCTGACTCGGTGACATCCATGGCTACGTCCGAGGCGAAGCACTTGGCGGCCGCCGAGATGAAACTTAGGCCGGGCTCGCCGCGGTGGGCGCGGGCCGCCGCGGTGTACACCATCAGCCTTGCGGCCTCGACCTTCATCGCCATTTCGGCCAGCTCGAATTGGACGGCCTGGAAACTCGATATCGACTTGCCGAATTGCTTGCGGTCCTTGGTATATGCGACCGCGATGTCCAAGGCGCCCTGGGCGACGCCGACAGCTTGTGCGCCGACCGTGGGGCGGGTGTGGTCGAGAGTCTTCAGCGCGGTCTTTAGGCCAGTGCCTGGTTCGCCGATGATCCGGTCCCCGGGGACGTGGCAGTTCTCGAAATACAGCTCGGTGGTGGGTGACCCTTTGATCCCCATCTTTCGTTCCTTGGGGCCGACGCTGAATCCTTCGTCGTCCTTGTTGACCATGAACGCTGATATGCCGTTGGCGCCCTTGTCGGGGTCGGTCACCGCCATCACGGTGTACCAGGTGGACTGGCCCCCGTTGGTGATCCAGCACTTGGTGCCGTTGAGGATCCAGTCGTCGCCCTCGGCGCGGGAGCGGGTTCGCATGCTGGCCGCGTCCGATCCGGCCTCACGTTCGGAGAGCGCGTAGGAGGCCATCGCGCCGTTCGCGATGTCCGGCAGCACCTGCTGTTTGAGGTCCTCGGCGCCGGAAAGGATCAGCCCCATGGTGCCAAGCTTGTTTACCGCCGGGATCAACGACGATGAGCAGCAGCCGCGGGCGACCTCTTCGATCACGATGCAGGTGGCTACGGCGTCGGCACCTTGACCGCCGTAGGCGTCGGGGATGTGCACGGCGTTGAAGCCGGACTGATTGAGCGCATCGAGGGCTTCCTGGGGGAAGCGCTCGTTCTCGTCGCAATCGGCCGCATGCGGCGTGATGTCGCGCTCGGTCAGTGCGCGAATCGCGGCGCGTAGTTCGTGGTGTTCGTCGGTCAGGCTGAACAGGTCGAACGACGAATCGATAACGGTCATGGGGATTCCTTCTCTAGGGTTTGGTGGTTTGTTCAGGGGTTCAGCTGGGTTAGTGCGTTTTGGGCGGCGTGGTATCCGCACATGCCGCGCGCACCGGGTCCCGGCGGCGTGACCGCCGAACAGAGGTACATACCGGGTGGGCGCAGTCGATGTCGGGTAGCCGCCAGGACAGTCCGTAGAGGTCCAGGTCGAGCTCACGAAGGAATGGTGAGCCGACGGCCATTGCGTGGATCGCCGAGCAGTGGTCGTGGATCAGGCCGGGCAGGATCGCTTCGCTGCTGCGGGTGCCGCCGCCGATGTCGTCGTCGGCTTCCACCACGGTGACCTGTAGGCCCGCCTTGGCGAGTGTGATCGCGGCGGCCAGGCCGTTGGGCCCGGCCCCCACGACCATCGCGGTGCTCACGCGAGCACCTCGTGGTTGGAGACCTGTCCATCGCGGCTAACGACCTGCGCAGCGGCCGGTGGGTGCGGCGCCGACCAGGTCACCCGGGTTGGGATCGGGCCGTTGGGCAGCCAGGGCTGCGCGGCGACCGCGTCGGCGACCTGCCAGGTGCCGCGCTCGATCACCCCCAGCGCCGCGTCGATCACCTTGTAGTGCTGCACTGTGCTGCCCCAGCCCTGCGATTCCACCCAGACCACGACGAGTTCACCGGGCTCGAAGGCGGCCTCGCGCTGCACGGCGGCGATCATGTCTTCGTCGTGCAGGTGTCCGTCGCCGAAGTTGAACCCGATCAGCGAGTTGCAGGTGAACTCGGCCTCTCGCACGGTGCGGGTGTCGATGTCGCGCAGGTTTTTCAGCAGCACCGAGAACAGGCCCCGGCCCTGGCTGTGCATGGTGCGCCAGGCGATCGTCGACTGCATGGTGATCTCGGCCCACTGCGGCTCATAGCCGAACTCGACGAACTGGTCGACCTGGTTTTTCGCGCTGCGGGTGACCTTGTTCAGCTTGGCCTCTGCGCCCGGGGTGAACGCCCACACCGCCGAGGCCCAGTTGCCGGCGTACTGCCGCATCGAGGGCAAAAACGACACCTTGTCGGGGCGGAAGTTGCCCAGGATCGGGAAGAACACCAGCGCGGCCACCACCACCACCGCCAGCCAGGGCGGCGACATGTCGTTCACCGCATAGCCGTGCCAGGTCGGGAAGCCCAGGAACAAGAAGATGGTGGCGTAGGCGAACAGCACGTTCCATTCCAGCGGCACCGCGATGGGGAAGGTGGAGACGATGAACAGGTGGAACACGACCATGAGCACCGCGGCCGGCACGGTGAGCCACGGCCACGGCGAGAACAGCAGCACCAGCGGGGCGATGATCTCCACGGTGGTGCCCGCGACATGGGCCATCACATCGGCGACCCGGGACGGGCGCAGATCATTGGGGAAGCCGCGGTAGTGCGCCCGCTTGAGGAATTTGAACGGCAGCGACGGGCTGTTGCTGACCATCGGCGGCACCACGTTGGAGAAGTGCTTGCCGAACTTCGACACCCCGGCGCCGACCCACACCACCACGATCAGCAGCTTGAGCGCGATGATCATGTCAACGAACGGGAACACCGCGAAGATGACCAGCGCCGGCAGGAACTGCTCACCGCGCGCACCCAAAAAGATGGTCTTGTCGCGCAGTCCCATCGCCACCAGCAGCACGATCGGCGCGACGAGAAGGGCCGGGTTCACCAGCCCGGAGGTGTTGTGCGGCAGCACCGCCGACAGCGAATCACTGTGCACCCCTGGTGAGAACAGCGCAACCGCGACGCTGATGAGCAGCGTCACATACAGGGCGACGTCGAAGCGGGTGCGCCGGTCACCGCCGGTGAACGGCACCCACTTCCACGGCCGCAGCCGGATGGTGCCCGGGCGGGCCCAGAACAGGATGCCGCCGGTCATCGGTTTGACCTTGCCGGCCAGCGGGCCCCAGGACCCGGCGACGTTCATCGCCTCCAGCAGCACCGTCCACAAGATGGCCTTCTGATACACGATCGGCTGGTTCCACCACGCCGAGACATGCCAGAACGCGGGCAGCCCCGAGGTCAGCGTCGCGACCACGATCGCGCCGAGGGCGTAGAAGAAGACCAGCTTGGCGACGTAGATGACGTGGATCATGCGGGGTGACCCGAAGCCGTTCTCGGCCCAGTTCAGCGCCAGGATCCGCATCCGCTCCATCAGCGGCTTGGCCAGAAATTCGTCCGGATCCACGTCGGGGAAATCCGGTTTGGTGAAGCCCATGTCAGTTCTCCTGTCTGTTGTGCTGCGGGTGTCGGATGGTTGGTTGGCTGTGTTGAGCGGTTGTTGTCTGTTTCAGCGGTTGCGGCTGAGCCGTTGCCGCAAGCTGGGTTTGGCGATCTTGCCGACCGCATTCTTGGGAAGGTCATCAAGCACCGTGATCTGCGCGGGCAGTTTGTATTTGGACAACGACTCGCGAAGGTGCTCGCGGATCGCATCGACGTCGAGCTGCTTGCCGGGGTGCAGGGAGACGAACAGCACCGGTTCTTCGCCGTAGACCGGGTCGGGCCGGCCGACGACGGCGGCTTCGGCGATCTGCGGTAGCTGGTGGGCGACGGCTTCGATCTCGCGGGGGTAGATGTTTTCCCCGCCGCGGATGATCATGTCCTTGGCGCGGTCGACCAGCATCAGGTAGCCGTCGTCGTCAAAGCGCCCGATATCGCCTGTGTGCAGCCAGCCGTCGACGATCGTCTTCGCGGTCTCCTCGGGACGGTTGAGGTAGCCGCGCATGACGTTGGGGCCTTGGATCGCCACTTCGCCGGCCTCGCCGTCGGGTACTGGGTCGCCGTTGGCGTCCACCAGCCGAATCGTCTGACCGGGCAACGGCAGTCCGACCGTCCCGGCCTTGCGTGGTCCGTCCAGCGGATTGATGGTGCTGGCACAGGTTCCCTCGGAAAGCCCGTAGCCCTCGACGATCGGGATGCTGTAGCGGGACTCGAACTGCTCGAGCAGCTCGACGCTGGCCGGCGCGGCACCGCAGACGGCGAACCGCATCGACGAGGTGTCGGGCTTTACCTCGGCCGGCAGACCGCACAGCATCGTGTAAATCGTTGGGACAGCGGAGAAATAGGTGGCACGGCTCTGTTCGACGCGGGAGAAGAACGTCTTCGGGCTGAACCGGCCGGCGATCGTCGTACGCCCCCCGGCCAGCAACGGTGAGAGGGTGCCGATCACGATCCCGTTGACGTGGAACAGCGGCAGGATCAGCAGGCTGTGGTCGGCGGCGGTGATCGCCAACGCGTCGATCACGCCGCGACACATGGCGATCAGATTGGCGAAGTCGAGCATCACGCCCTTGGGACGGCCGGTGGTTCCGCTGGTGTAGATCAGCAGCGCCAACGCGTCGTCGCCACGGTGCGCGGGCCCCAGCAGCCCGGCCGCCGGGGTCGACGTCAAGTCGCTGGCCGTGATCACCGGCCGCGCACCGATATCGAAGTCGGGCACGGCGTCGACAATGAGCACCTTGGCGTCGGCGTCGGAGAGCTGATAGGTAACCTCGGCCGGTCGCAGCGACGGATTGATCGGCGTCACGGCCGCACCCACACGCCACGCCGCGAACAGGGCCACGACAAAACCGGCCGTGTTGGGCAGCATGACCGCCACCACGTCACCCCCGGCCACGCCGTGCCGGTGCAGCGCTGCGCTGGCACACCGCACCGCCTGCAGGAACTCGGTGTTGTTCAGGCTGACGGAGTCGTCGGCGACGGCAGGCCCCTCGGGGTTTTGCGCCGCCCGCAACTCGGGCAATGCCAGTAGGTTCATGTGCGCTCCTCGATGGCAGCAGACGATGTGACGATCGACAACGCTAGGAGCCGGCATGAGGCGTGACACCGTCGTGAACCGATGAAGATAGGTCGGGCTTTTGTTGTCCGCCGACAACCCTGGCCGGGTGTGGGTGGCGAGACGCGAAGTTCTCATCGACGATCCGCGTGGCCCGTGCCGCCGGGTGGTGCCGAACACGTCGGCGTGCAGCGCGCCGAGGGCGGCGCCGCTGGACGGTTGGGTAGGTCCGGCTGGGTGGATCGTTGCGAGCACCTCGACCGCGGCGGGCAATGATGAACTGCCCCCGGGGGATTCAGCGTTGTCGGCCGCGCGAAGCCGGCCCAGCAGTCGGGCCCGGCCGCGGTATCGGTGTCCGGTCAGCCCGCCGTTGAGGCGGATTTTCCACCGCACCAACCCGGCGTAGAGCAGGCTGAGCGCGGCGAGCATGGCCATGTCGAACAGCCAGCCCGGCGGGGTGTTCGCCCGGTGTGAGTCCTTCGGGGTCAGCGGGCCCGGCACCAGGGAGGTTAGGTCGACAGTGGCGGCCGACGCGGCGAAGCCCCAACGGGCCGGGGTCAGCCAGGACAGCGGGTCGAGCAGCAACCGGTCGGTCACCAGGATCATCCCGCCGGACAACACCAGCTGTGCCATCACCGCCACCACCAGCAGCGGCATGATCTGCTCGTGGGAGCGGGCCAGCGCCGAGAGCGCTAGACCCAGCAGGGCCGACGCCATGCAGGTCGCGGCGATATCGGCGAACAACTCGACGCTGGCATTGGGCCGGACAACTTGTCCACCCGTGTCCCGGCGTGGGGGGCGGCCGGACTCTCCGAGCGTGACTATCGGCACCATGGCACCCGGGCTTGAGGGTTTCCGTGGCTCACACCGCGAGGCGGAGGGTGCCCGCGGCGTCGCGATCGCCGGCGGACTGCACGAGCCGGCGGTCATTGCGGCCACCGATCCCGGCGTTTCCATCGCAGCATTGCTGGCGGGCAACATTGCCGATGCCTGCGAATGGGTGACCAAAGTGCTGGACGACCTCGCGGTCGACAGTGAGAATGACGCGCGCCTGCGCGAGACGCTGCACATCTATTTGCGCTGCGGGTGCAGCTACACAGGCGCCGCAGAAGAACTCGGCTTGCACTTCAACTCGGTGAAGTATCGCGTCGGTCGTGCGGTAGCCAGGCGCGGCCGCCCGATTGGCGCGGACCGGCTCGACATCGAAGTGGCGTTTGTTTTGTGCCAGTGGTACGGCACCGCGGTCCTGCGACCGAATCCGGCGTAACCCGGCTCCATTCTGACGGTGTTCGAACGACAACGATGACGCCTAATCGTCGTTCTCTCGAGACAATGGCATCGAGTCCGTCAACGCCTAATCTTCGGCATGGATGGCGCTGGAGTGCGGCAGCGAGTCGCTGATGTCGCGCAGACGCTACATCGGCGGACCGACGAACCGGCGCGCCTGCTCGCTGGCGCGATCACCCGAGCACTCGCATTCAAGGAGGCATAACACCATGGTTGCCACGAACTCCGCTGCAGAGGACGAGCTTGCGGCGCCGTTAGACTTGTTGCTCACGAGTTCCGCGGTTGGTATCGCCGAGCGGGTGATGCCCAACGTCTCCTGGAGCGATGCGCGCTGAACCTGGCCAGACAGCCACGCGCGGCGACATCCCGGGCCGCCTCGCTGGGCCGGGAATTGGTCACCATTGCCGCGGGTCGTTCCGACGTTGCGCCCGCCAGGGGTGACAAGCGCTTCACCGACCCGGCGTGGCGGGGCAACCCGTTGGTCAAGCGCCCGATGCACGCCTACCTGGCTACCAATACCACTGTGGAGCAACTGTTTTCCGATGCCCATCTGGACTGGCGCGACGCTGAGCGGATTCGATTCGTCTTGGATGTCGTCACCGTCAACGGCACCGCCGCCCACGGCTACCTCACCCCGTCGCTGGCGCCGGTGGTCATCTCGGAGATGTCGCAGATCCGTGCGGTGACATCGGCGCTGAATGACGGCCTCAACAAGGTGCGGTTTCCGTCACCGCTACCGGTGGATGCGCCGATCCGCGCCACCGTCACGGTGATGAGCGCGCAGCAGAAGACCTCGGGCGTTGAATCGGTGTTCGAGCTGACCTACGAGATCGACGGTGAAAAGCGCCCCGCGTGTGTGGCCAGTGTGATCGTGTTGTACGCATGACCGCATCGATGACGCCAGGGATGACGGAGGAACGCCTGGTCCCGGTGCTCGGGCAAAAGATACGCGTGAAGGTCCGCCGGGGCAGTGGGGTGCCGCTGGTGTTGTGCAACGGCATCGGGGCCAGCCTGGAAGTGCTGGATCCGCTTGTGGCCCAACTCGACCCGGACACCACCGTAGTGCGGTTCGACGTGCCCGGCACCGGGGGTTCGCCAAATTCCCGGTTTCCCTATGGGTTTCCGTATCTGGCCGCGGTACTGGGACGACTGCTGAAAAAGGTCGGCATCCGCGACGCGGCCGACGTGCTGGGAGTGTCCTGGGGAGGAGCGCTGGCCCAGCAGTTCGCCTTCCAGTACCCGCACCGGTGCCGGCGGTTGATCCTGGTGTCGACCGGCACCGGCCTGATTATGGTGCCCGGCAGGCCACGGGTGCTGGCCAAAATGGTGACACCGCGCCGGTTTATCGACCACAACTACGCCGCCGCGATCGCCGGTGATCTTTATGGTGGGACGGCCCGCACCGACCCGTCGACGGTCAAGCGTTTGTTCGACCGCCAGCTGATGGCCGGCTCCCGCGTCGGATACCTCCATCAGCTGCTCGCCGGCTCGGTGTGGGCCAGCATTTTCGCGTTGCCGCTGATTCGCCAGCAAACATTGGTCATCGCTGGGCTCGACGACCCCGTTGTCCCGCTCGCCAACGCCAGGATCATGCACCGGCTGCTGCCCCATTCGACGTTGCACCCGCACGCCGGCGGACACGTCGACCTGATCGCCAACGCCGCCGAATTGGGGCCAGTGATCGAGATGTTCCGAGAGCGCCCGTAAGGAAGACGGCAATGAGCGCCGACACCACCACTGACAGCGCCGACTTCTACGCGCTGGAGGATCTGCTCGACGCCGACGAACAGGCATATCTGCACAGCGTGCGCGACTTCATGACCTCCGAGGTCGAGCCGACGGTCAATCGGCATTGGCAGCGAGGAAGCTTCCCGTTCGAGATCGTTCCCGGGTTCCGGCAACTCGGGCTGGCCGGACTGCCCTATCACGGATTCGGCTGCCCCGGAAAGTCGTGCCGCCTCGACGGCATGGTGACGATGGAACTGGCCCGCACTGACCGCTCGATCGCCACCTTCGCAGCCGTGCACGGCGGGCTGGCGATGGACTCAATCTATCTATGCGGCAGTGAGGAACAAAACAGCGCTACCTGCCGGCGATGGCGCGCTACGAGAAGATCGGCGCCTTCGGGCTGACCGAGCCCGACGTCGGCTCGGGCGCTTCGCGGTGCTAACTAACTAAGGAGCTGCCATGCGCGAGGCCGTCATTGTCTCCGTTGCCCGGTCACCGATCGGGCGTGCGGTTAAGGGGTCGTTGGTCAGCATGCGCCCCGACGACCTGGCCGCCCAGATGGTGCGGGCAGCCCTCTACGAGGTCCCTGAGCTGAATCCGGCCGATATCGATGACCTGATTCTTGGTTGCGGTCTGCCCGGCGGTGAGCAGGGGTTCAACATCGCGCGCACTGTCGCGATCCAGCTGGGTACGACTTCCTGCCAGGTACCACCATTTCCTGCCAGGTACCACCATCACCCGCTATTGTTCGTCGTCGTTGCAAAGCACCCGGATGGCGTTACACGCCATCAAGGCCGGCGAGGGGCAGGTATTCATCTCCGCCGGGGTGGAGACCGTCTCGCGCTACAGCAAGGGCAGCTCCGACTCACTTCCAGACACGCAGCGATCTATGCCGATGCGCAGGCGCGCACCAAGAAATTGGCCCAGGGCGGTCAGCAGTTGATCGATCCCCGTGAGAATGGCCTACTCCGACGCCTATATCGCGATGGGGCAGACAGCGGAGAACGTCGCTCAGCTCACCGGCATTAGCCGCGAGGAGCAGGACCGGTGGGCGGTACGGTCACAGAACCGGGCCGAGGCAGCGATCAACGGGTTCTACCAGCGCGAGATCACCCCGGTGACACTGCCCGACAGAAAGCCGGAGGCCAGCGCCAGTTGACTTCACCGGCCGATCGGTCATCGCCTCCGGTGCGGCACCGACGGGCACACCCCCTGGCACGCTCGATGCCCAACACTGTCGCCGCCATGGATCGAGTGGGGTCCCGGCGGCGATCGCCTGCAAGACCGGCCACATGTTCGCCGCACAACTATTGACCAGCACCACGACCCGATTGTCGTCGTCGGGGAGGTACTCGACCGAATACGACATTCAGCGCGTAGATCGAGGTGCTCATCGCGCACACGGTTGTCTTTGACCGGCCGGACTTCATCTGGGTGGAAAGTTCGATTCGGCCGCACTGTGGATACATAGCGATATGTTGTGCGCCAACCGAAGACCGCGCCTACATTGTGATCGAGGGCAGTGTGATGGTCGAACGCGATCCGCTTGTAACCCGGCATGACGTTGTTGGCGATGTTGCCGGGGAGTTGGCGGCGGTCGGTTTGGCGGAGCCAGTTGAGATTGGCCGCGGTGGTTTCGGTGTGGTTTATCGTTGTTCGCAGCGTTCGCTGGATCGGATCGTTGCGGTCAAGGTGTTGACCGCTGATCTCGATGACGAAAACGTTGAGCGGTTCATGCGTGAGCAGCGTGCGATGGGCCGGCTGTCGGGGCATCCGAACATTGTGAATGTTCTGGAGGTGGGTGCGACTGTCAGTGGTCGGCCGTTTATCGTCATGCAATATGCGCCTCATGGCTCGCTTGATGCGCTGATTCGCAGGCGTGGTCCGCTTGATTGCAGCGGGGCATTGCGGCTGGGTGTCAAGGTGGCGGGGGCGTTGGAGACGGCGCACCGGGGCGGCATCCTTCATCGTGATGTGAAGCCGGCGAATATTTTGCTCACCGAGTATGGGGATCCGCAGTTGACCGATTTTGGTATTGCGCGGATTGCGGGTGGTTTCGAAACCCGCGCTGGTTTGATCGCTGGGACGCCGGCATTCACTGCTCCGGAGGTGTTGTCGGGGGCAGCGCCCACGGTGGCGTCGGATCTGTATGGGCTTGGTGCAACGTTGTTTTGTGCGCTGACTGGTCATGCCGCGTTCGAGCGTCAAAGCGGTGAGTCGGTGGTGGCTCAGTTTTTGCGGATTTCGAGCCGGCCGGTTCCGGATCTGGGCTCGGTCGATATTCCAGAGGTGTTGTCGGGTGCCGTCGAGCGCGCGATGGCGCGGGATCCGGCGGATCGTCCCGCCTCGGCGGGCGAGTTCGGCGAGGAGCTTTGCGACATCGGGCGTCGGATCGGTTTCGGCGTTGACGAGATGGCACTTCGCCTGGATCCGAGCGAGGACTCGTTGCTGGTTGGCACGGGTCCGCGTACCGGTGGGACGGGTGCGCGTACCTCTGGAACGGCTGCGCGTACCTCCTTGGGTGCGGCGACGGCGCCGCCGCGCCCGGCGACCAAGTTTCGTCCGCCGCGTCGTGCCCGGGCGCAGGTCGTTCGGCACCGGTTGATCGATGCGTTACGCGCGGGAGATCGGCGGCGGCTGACCGTGATTCACGCGCCGGCCGGATACGGAAAGACGACGCTGGCCGCGCAGTGGGGGGAGGAACTTGCGCGCGATGGGGTGACGGTGGCGTGGCTGACCGTCGATGACAACGACAACAACCTGGTGTGGTTTCTGACCAACCTGGTTGAGGCGGTCCGGCGGGCCGATCCTGCCGTTGCCGGTGATCTCGGTGAGGTGCTCGAAGAGTGTGGTGAGGACGCCCAGCAGTTCGTGTTGACGTCGCTGATCAATGAGATCTCGGGGCGTGACGAGCCGGTGGCGGTCATTGTCGATGATTGGCACCGTGTTACCGCTGCCGCGGTAATAGGTGCGATGGATTTCCTGCTGGAGCATTGCTGTGACACTTTGCAGGTGGTGGTCACGAGCAGGTCGCGGTCTGGTCTGCCGCTGAGCCGGATGCGGGTCCGCGATGAGCTCATCGAAATCGATGTCGGCGCACTGTGTTTCGACGAGGCGGAGGCGCGGTCGTTTCTGGTTGATGTTGCCGGGTTGGATCTGGGGGACGGTGATGTGGCCGATCTGCGCGACTCCACGGATGGCTGGGTCGCCGCGCTGCAGTTGGCGTCGCTGTCGCTGCGGGGGGCCGACAGTCCGGCCGAGTTGATCAGCCACATCTCCGGCCGGCACCACGCGATCGCGGATTTCCTGGCCGAGAATGTGTTGAGCGCACTGGAACCCGAGGTGTTGCGATTCCTGTTGACGACCTCGATCACCGAGCGGATCTGTGGATCGCTGGCGTCGGCGCTCAGCGGCGAGGCGCGCGGGCAGGCCATGCTCGAGGAGGTCGAGACGCGTGACCTGTTCCTGCGCAGGCTCGATGAGAATGGCGATTGGTTTCTGTATCAGCATCTGTTCGCCGAATTCCTGCGGCGGCGCCTTGATCGTGACCACCCGGAGCTGACAACACCGCTGCACCGCACCGCGTCGGACTGGTTTGCCGAGCACCACATGCTCGCACAGGCTGTCGACCACGCCCTGGCAGCGGGCGACACCGGTTGGGCGGTCGACCTTGTCGAGACCGACGGTCTGGCACTGCTCGAGCACTCGCAGATGTCGACCCTCCTCGGCCTTGTTGAGAAGCTGCCGTCCGGGGCGGTGGTGTCCTCTCTAAAGCTGCAGATGATGTTGTCCTGGGCCTATGTGCTGGTTGGTCGGACAAATCTCGCGCACACGGCTCTCGGTCGGGTTGACGCCGCATTGGAAACGATGCAGGGCATCGGTGTTGACGTTGCGGATCTGCGCGCGGAAGCCCGCGTGGTGGAGGCGGTGACGCGGGGGATGGCCGATCGGACCGACGGCATTGACGATCTGGTGGGTGAATGCCTGTCCCGACCGGATACGTTGCCGCCCTTTGTGGTGTCGGTGGCGGTGAACGCTGCGACGTTCGCCGCGATCTACCGATTTGATTTCGACGCAGCACGCCGCTGGCAGGAGTGGGCGAGCCCGTACCACCGGCAGAACAGCGGTCCTTACACCGTGATGTACGGACACGCGTTTGATGGAATCGCCGCGTTCGAGCAGCTGGATCTGGCGCGCGCGGAGCAGTGTTTCCGCGCGGCGCGGCAGGCCTGCAGGAGGGGGGCCGTGCATTCACAGGCCGCGCGGCTCGCCGCCGCGCTACTGGCCTCATTGCTCTATGAGCGTGGTGAAACCGACGAGGCGGAGCGATTGTTCGAAGAGAGCTTCAAGCTCGGCGCCGAGGAAGGCATCGTCGACATGATTAATGCCCGGTTCGTCGTCGGTACGCGCCTGGCGGTGTTGCGCGGCGACCGTGCCGCCGCGGCAACGCATCTCGACGAAGGTGCCGATATCGCCGAGCGACTATCGATTCCGCGGTTGGGCGCCAGTG
This sequence comes from Mycobacterium sp., assembly GCA_036497495.1. Classification (GTDB taxonomy): domain Bacteria; phylum Actinomycetota; class Actinomycetes; order Mycobacteriales; family Mycobacteriaceae; genus Mycobacterium. The sequence goes on along the minus strand of DASXJI010000578.1, from coordinate 1,284 downwards.
TCGAGAACGAGCGAGTGGTCCTCGGGTTACCGACCCGACGGGTCGTCGGTGCGCCGGTGGAGTTCGCGCAGCGCCGACGGCCCGTGGAAGGGATTGACGAGATCACCGCCCAGCTGGAGGAAGACACCGCGATCCGATTGCTCATCACACACTCACGTGAGCAGGACGACGTGGCGTGCCGCTGGGCGCAGGAATGGGTCGATCACCTGAAGGATCGAGGCCGGCATCGCGCATCGCTGCGGGCCGAACGCCTGCTTGCCGAATGCCTGGCTGCGGCCGGGCGGACCGCGGAGGCCAAGCAACTGTTCGGCGCTGTCCTCGCGCGGTGCGCCGAGAACGGCATGGTTCGGTTCCCGATCGACGGCGGCCAACAACTCGTTACGCTGATCGCAGAAATCGGAAACGACCAGCAGGCGGGCGGGTCGGACCCCATGACCCCGGAGCTGCCGATGTCGTTCCTCGATCAACTCCTCGACGCCGCCGCCGGCAGCGGTAGCAAGGGAATGGACGAAGACGCCGAGATGTCTACGGCGTAGTCGATCGGCCCGGGAGCGGCCGTCATCGGTCCTCTCTAGGGAACCTTGGTCGCTAGGGAACCTTGGCCGCTAGGACTTTGAGAGTTGTCTTGAGCGTTTAGGTGGTGTTCGGTAGGAGTCGCGCTTGGTCGATGGCTTCTGTGATGTAAATGTTGATGGTGCGCAGTGGGGTTGACCCTTGAGGGTGGACACCTGACTGGTGGGACCGCTGGTCCTGCGGCACATGACCGATATCGAGGCGATCTACACCTACGAAGGCACCGAGCACGTCCAGAGCCTCATCGTCGGGCGTGACATCACCGGTGTCGGCGCCTTCACCTGACCGGACCAGCCTCGGTTGCCGTCCAGTGGGCGCGCATCAATGGGTTGATCTTCGTGCCGATGGGGCCGCACGACACTGCGCCGACTCGCGCGATGTCTATGCCCGCCTGGCTCTTCCCGCGACTCCATTTTGTTCCGTTCGGTCGGTTTCTTCTCGCCGCCCGAGCCACGTATGCCGAGTTCGGCAGCCTGGTCGCTGACGTCCGACAGCCCGTCTAAGTCTTCGACGTCCAGACGCGGACATGAACGCGCCAATCGGGACTACCTTTTGTAGGGCAGAGTGCACTCTCACCAGCGACGAAGGGAGTCCGATGCCCGATAACACCGAGTTCGCGACCCTGAATTATCCCGGTGGCGAGCTTGACCTGGAGATCGTTCCCGCCACCGAAGGTGCTGACGGCATCGCATTGGGTTCGCTGCTGGCCAA
>DASXJI010000577.1:0-5398 GCA_036497495.1 Mycobacterium sp. | reverse complement strand
CGCATCAAGGATGTGGCCGAGGCATGAATGGACAGTGGTCGCGCGACGAGATCGAATCGGCTTTCGAGCGCCATAAGCAAGTCGTCGTGGAGATCGGTTCCAGCTGGGACTGGTCACGGTTCGCCGACCAATTCACCAAGGACGCAACCTACGTCGAGCACACCTACGGAACGATGCACGGTCGCGAGCAGATCCGCGACTGGATTGTCTCGACGATGAACGTCTTTCCCGGCAGCGAGATGCCGTTCTATCCGACGTCCTGGCACTCCATCGACGTCGACCGCGGCTGGGTCTTCTGCGAGTTCCAGAACCAGATGCGTGATCCCGGCGACGGGAGCATTCATCAGGCGGCGAATCTGTCGGTGATGAAATACGCCGGCGACGACTTGTGGAGTTATGAGGAAGACGCCTACAACCCGATGAACTTCCTGCCGGTGGTGCGCGAGTACATCCAGCGGAGTTACACGTTGGGCAATGCCAGCGACGACGCGATCGCGTTCGCGAAAAACATGAACTGGGAATTGGGCTGACCGCCGCCCCCCGCTTCGGGCCGTAGGCTTTGGGATAAGCACTGCGCGACGATGTGGAGGGCCTCACCCGTGGAGATCGCACTCAAGCAGAGGTTGCACTGGCTGGCGCTGCACGGTTTTGTCCGCGGCGGCGCCTCGATCGGCGCGCGACGGGGTGACCTGCAGGCCCGCTTGATCGCCGACCCGACCGTGAAGGCGAACCCGGCGCCTTTCTACGAGGAGGTGCGGTCCCGCGGTCCGCTGGTGCGATCCCGGATCGGCTACATCACCGCGGACCATGCGATCGGGCACGAGTTGCTGCGTTCCGATGACTTCCGGGTGCTGTCGATCGGATCGAACTTGCCCGCGCCGCTGCGGTGGCTCGAGCGTCGTTTTCGCGACGACCTGCTGCATCCACTGCGTCCGCCGTCGCTGCTGGCCGTGGAGCCGCCGGACCACACCCGCTACCGCAAGACGGTGTCGTCGGTGTTCACCCATCGCGCGGTTTCCGCACTACGGGACGGGGTCGAACAGACCGCGGAGTCCTTGCTGGATGAGCTTTCTCGCGAGCCGGGCGTCGTCGACATCGTCGACCGATACTGCGCCCAGCTTCCGGTGGCGATCATCAGCGACATCCTGGGAGTGCCGGACAACGACCGTCAGCGCATTCTCGAGTTCGGCGAGCTTGCCGCGCCCAGCCTGGATTTCGGGCTGCCCTGGCCGCAATACCGGCGGGTGCAGCGCGGGATCGCCGGCTTCAACTTTTGGCTGGACACACATCTGGATAAGTTGCGCCGCGCTCCCGGTGACGATTTGATGACCCAGCTGATCCGCAAGGCCGAAAGTGGTTCGCCGGAAACCTATCTCGATCACGACGAGCTTCGGGCGGTCGCCGGTCTGGTCTTGGCAGCTGGATTCGAGACCACGGTGAACCTGCTGGGCAACGGGATTCGCATGCTGCTCGACAACCCTGAGCATCTGCGCACGCTCAGTCAGCGGCCCGAGCTGTGGGCCAACGCCGTCGAAGAGATTTTGCGGCTGGAATCGCCCGTCCAGCTGACTGCTCGGATCGCGTTGAACGACACCGAGATAGCTGGCCACCCGATCAGCCAAGACGAACTCGTCATTGTGTACGTCGCCGCGGCCAACCGCGATCCGGCCGTTTTCGCCGAGCCGAACGCGTTCGACATCGAACGCGACAACGCCGGCAAACATCTGGCGTTCTCCGGCGGTCGGCACTTTTGCCTGGGCGCGGCTCTGGCCCGCGCAGAAGGTGAAGTAGGACTGCGATCGTTTTTCGATCGCTTCCCCGACGTGCGCTCTGCGGGCGCAGGCAGCCGCCGGGACACCCGGGTTCTGCATGGGTGGTCGACGCTGCCGGTGGCCTTGGGTCCGGCCAGGTCGATGGCTACGCCCTAGCCGCTCGACTTTCCGCCGAAGTAGCATTCCAGCGTCGTGGTGCACACCAGCTGACCGGTGCGGTTGAACATGGTGCCCTGGGCCAATCCTCGACCGCCGATGCCGCTGGGTGAATGCTGCTCGTAGAGCAGCCAATCCGACACGTCCGGCGGCTGATGGAACCATACCGCCAGATCCATCAGGGCCGAGAAGCCCGGCCCCAGTGGCGTCGTGCCGCGGGCGATCATGGCCGACTCGAGCAGTGTGCGGCCCGCAACGAAGACAGCCAGGCAGCCGGCGACTACCGGGTCAGCCGGGGCAATGCCGTTGGGGCGCCACCACATTCGTATGCGTGCGGGCGGAGGCTCGGCCATGTCGGATGCCAACCGGGCCGACGGGTCCACGTATCGCCAGTCGATGGGCTGCTCGCGCACCCACCAGCCACCACGTTCGTCGGCGTGGTCGCTGTGCTGCTCGGCGAAGGTGGGCACGGATTCTGGATCCGGTAAATCCGGTGGAAGTTGTTGGTAGACGGTGCTTTCGACGGACTTACTGAACGACGCGATGCCTTCGAGCAATATCGAGCCGAACTGGCGCGCCGTCACGCGCCGGGCTGAGAAGGTGCCGCCGTCATGCAGCGTCGTGACTTCGAAGTCCACCGGATGCCGAGCGTCACCTAACCGAAGGAAATACATGTGCATGCTGTGCGGTAAGCGCCCAGGCACAGTGCGACTGGCCGCCATCAGAGCCTGGGCTGCGATGTGGCCGCCGGAGATGTGGTGCTCGAGTTCGTCGATCTGGTTTCCGACGAAGAACTCCGCGTTGACCTGTTCCAGGTCGAGCGTATCGAGGAGTTGGCTCAGCGTGATGACGGGCGGCGAAGAGGTCACGCACGCATCATGCCGCTAAGACAGGTAGCGGCCAAACCATTCCAGTACCCGCCGCCAGGCATCCTCGGCGGCGGCCCGGTTGTAGCGCGGTCCGGTGTTGTTGAAAAACGCATGGTCGGCATCGGGTTCGATAACGATGTCGTGGATCAGCCCGGCGCGCTGGAGCGCGGCCTCGGCCGCCGGTTCCGAATCCGTGACGCGCTTGTCCAGGGCGCCGTAGAACGCCAGCACCGCAGTGGCCTTGTCGCCGCTGAAGTCATGATTGTCGGGAAGCGGACCGTAGAACGGCACCGCAGCCGACAAGCGTGCAGTGTGGGAGGCCAGTAGCTGCCACACCAGCCCGCCGCCGAAGCAGAATCCGACGACCGCGAGTTTCCCGCCAGGGACCCGGTTCTGCAGTTCCTGGATGCCGGAATTCAGATCGGCAATGAACCGGTCCTGCGGCGCGGCGGCCAGTGCGGCGGTCGCCTTTGCGGGGTCGTCGAACTGTCCGGTCCCGCCTTCCTCGGACAGCAGGTCGATCGCCAGCGCTGAGTACCCGGCTCCGGCGAAACGTTCGGCCACCGACCGGACCCAGTCGTTGAGCCCCTTGTTTTCATGAATGACCAGCACCCCGCGACGGGCGTTGTGGGCCTGCGCCCAGGCGCCTTGAAGTTCGCCACGCGGACCGGCCCAGGTGATCGGCTCGGTGGGCAGCGCCTGCTTGGCGCCCGGCGGCTCCACTCCCTCACCCGATTGTGAGTGAAGTGGTTGGCTTGGCTTGTCGTCGCAGGCCGCGATCAGCGAGGCCGCAGCACCGGCGCTGAGCCCGAGCAGCGCCAGCCGCCGGAACGCTTCACGTCTGGTCAGCAATCCGTCGATGTGATCGGTGGCGATTTCCTCAGCGATGTATTGCTGTAGCGAACTCATCATGGCGAGTATGCGCCACAATCTGTCCTCGTGCCCGGAAGACGCTGCCGCGCTGGATCAGTCGAAGCTGTCCGGGTCGGCCACCGGGATCAGCAAATGGGACGGGGTCGGCCCACCTTGGTGCAGTCGATAGCTGCCGCCAGCCAGCGCGCGGCGGGCGGGAACGGTCGGGACGAGGTGCGGAAAGTCGAACGTGGTCACAGTGAGCCGTAGCCGGTGACCCGCCTCCAGCAGCGCGGCGGTCGGGAAGACCTCGATGTCGTAGCGGGTCAATTCGCCCGGCACCACCGGTTTGACGGCTGACCGAGTGCTGATGTGATGCGGCTTTAGCACGGTGCCGTCGGACAGATACCAGCTGCGGTCCGGGTCCAGCGCGCGATGCGAGCCCAGAAGCGCGCCCTGGGTCAGCGGTCGGCATGCGCCGTCGGGTGCAACGTCGTCGATGTGGGCGACCCACAGCGACTCGGTGGTGTCCGCGGTGGCGTGCACGGTCAGCGTGATCGGTCCGGCGATCAACGTCGGCGAAGCGAAAGCCTCGGTGGTGTAGGTCAGCGCGCCGCGCTGCACTCGCCGATTGTCCTGGTCGTAGCGGGTGTTTCCGCCGCGCTGGGTGCGGATGAAGCTGGTCAATCCGAGCGTCCACTGCTCGACACTCCGGCCGGCCACCGGACCTCTGCCCACGTATTTGACTGTGGCCGTGGAGGTTTCGGGCGCGCAGTCGGCGGTCAGGCGGCCGGCCTCGGAGAGACAGAACCGGGTCGGTGTCGCCGCGGGAAGCGGATATTCGCGGGCATGAAACCACCGCGGGCTTCCGATGGCCTGAAAGGTGAACGGAGATCCGGACATCGCCGCTGCCGCGTCGTCCTTCAACCAGTAGTCAAACCAGCGCAGCTGTAGCGCGTGTAGATGCAGCCCGCCGTAGTCGGAGACGTGGTACCAGGGACCCATCATCAATCGCAGCTGCTCGGACACCGGCTGGCCGGGTTGCATCGGCTGTTCGTCGGGCCGCCCCGCGTACGCGTTCTGCAGCGCGGCGTAATTCAGCGGAGCGCCGCGCTGGAAGGCGTCATGCCAACCGCCGACGAGGAAGACGGCCACCTTGTTGGCGACCACGCTCGGCAACACCGTACCCGGCCGCATGGCATCCCAGAACGGTCCGTCGAACGCCGTCTCGCCGCCGGCGACGGCGTCGGCGATCAACGGCCGAAAGTAGCTGCGCTGATCGCGTCCGCGCTTGCGGACACCGGCGAACCCGCCGGCCCTGGGCCGCGCATGCTTGCCGCGATTGATGACTTCCAGCGCCGGGTTGATGACATTGAGCAGCCGGTAGACCCCGCCATAGGCCCGCACCGTGCGCAGGTGCGGCGCCCCGCCCATCGCCGCCGCGTCGCGGTAAAAGTCGCGCGCCGACATCACCGGGAAGATCGCCTTGAGCGGAGAATCCGGCCCGATAGCTGCGGCGGTGAACAGTTGGTTGATCGCCAGGTAGGACACCCCGAACATGCCGACCCGCCCGTTGGCGTTGGGCAGCTTGGATGCCCAGTCGACGAGCTCAACCCCGTCCTGCGCCTGCCGTGCGCCGAACATCTCGAACGAACCGCCCGAGACGCCGCATCCCCGGACGTCCACCATCACCTCGATGTAGCCCCGCTTGATCAAATACGGGGTAGGACCGCCGCCGATTTGGGCGGC
>DASXJI010000576.1:0-12184 GCA_036497495.1 Mycobacterium sp. | reverse complement strand
CCGAAGGCGAACCCGAGCGCCGGGATGCCGATGGTGACCAGCGCGACCACTCGTTTGGCCCGTGCGCTGGCCGGGTTCAGTTGCAGGATGGCCTTGGCGAGCGATTCCTGCTCACCGGGCGAGGGTTTGGGCGACACGTCGAGGGAAGGTGCAGTGGTACTGCGTGTTTCGGCTGTCATGGCGCCTCTCCTGCATGGTCGGACTGCGAATTGATGTACCGCACCTGGTGCACGAGACCCAGCCGGTCGAGGAGCCGGATGAAGTCTCCGGCCAGGTCGAGCTGCCACCAGCGCCGTCGAGTCTGGGCCAGTGCGGGCCGGGCATGGTGGTTGTTGTGCCACGACCCGCCCATCGTCGGCGGTGCCAGCGCGCCGATATTGCGGCTTCCGTCCCGTAACGGGAATGCACGGGCACCGATCGTGTGGCCCAACGAGTTCACCGCCCACGTGGCGTGATCCAGGGCGAAGATCCGGACGAAGCCACCCCAGAGAATCCCGCCGACTACGCCGTGCACCGATTGCGTGACCAACCCACCGACGGCACCGGGGGTCACGATGCCCAGCACTACCAGCGTGAAGTACCAGGCGTTGATCTTCATCACCCTGCGGTCGGCGAGCCAGTCTCGGGTATGCCTGCTCCAGTCGATCTTCTTGACATCGAACAGCCAACCGACGTGCCCGTGCCACAACCCTTTTGCGCGTCCCCACCATCCGCGGCCTTGCGGCTGAGGCGAATGCGGATCACGGTCGGTGTCGGCGAACGCATGATGGAGTCGATGGTTGGCGACCCAGAACACAATCGGTCCCTGCGCTGCCATCGAGCCTGCGATCGCGAGGAAAGTCTTGGCAGGTTCGGACGCCTCGAAGGACCGGTGGGTGAAGTAGCGGTGTAGCCCTGCCTCGACGCCGAGCGCGGTGATCAGATACATGACACCGAATAACGCGACGTCGCACACTGTCACGCCGAAGTAGATCGCGTAGACAACAGCGCCCACGGTTCCAACAGTTGGTAGGCCGACGGTCAGATACGCCAGTCGTGATGCGAGCACGTCGCGGTCGCGAACCGAAGGGGCAGCTAAGAATTCGGCACTCATGCCGTCGCCCCCTGTAGGGCATCGGCCAGGAACAGCCGCTTGGCCTCTTGCCGGCGGACCTTCCCACTGGTGGTGGTGGGAATCGTCCGTCTCGGCCAGATGCGGACGTCAGGTCCGACACCGAATTCCGAAGTCACAGCGGAGCGGACGGCGTCCGCGAGCTTCGAGTGGCAGTCGGTTGAGATCTGCGTGAATACCGCCTCGGCGACAACGATCAGACGTTCGGTCCCCTCACCGGGCACCGAGAACGCCGCCGCCCGCCGTAACGACGGGTCGGCGCCCACCGCACTGGCCTCGACGTCCTGCGGATAAATGTTGCGGCCGCTCACAATGATCAAGTCCTTGATTCGTCCCGTGACGAACAGGTCCTTGTCGTGCATGAACCCGAGGTCGCCGGTGCGAAGATAATTGCCGTTGTCGCCATCGAGGCGTGCGTGAAATACCTTGCTCGTCAACGCATCCTGGTTGAAATAACCGGCGGCGACACTGCGACCGCGGATCCAGATCTCGCCGATCTCCCCAGGTGGAACCAGACTATCCGAGTCGGGGTCGACGATCTGCACGACGTGTTCGGAATCGACTTCGCCGCAGCTGACCACGGTGCCATCAGGACCACCAACAGTATTGTGGCGGAGCCCTTTTCGTTTTCCGGCGACGAACAGCGTGGCCTCCGCCATCCCATAACAGGGAATCAGCGCGGTGATGTCGAACCCGAGTGGCGCCGCACACTTTTCGAAACGCGCTAAGGTATCCGCGCTAATGGGTTCGGCTCCGCAGTAGAACTCCTTGACCGTCGAAAGATCCAGGTCTTCGACTTCGTTGCCGAGTGCCGCGACGGCGGCTTCGAGTGAGAAGTTTGGGCCAACGGTGATCGACACGCGGTAGTCGGTGATGGCCTCCAGCCAGCGGCGGGGTTGCTGCATGAAGTGCATCGGCGACATCAGCACCAGTGGCCAACCGTGGTGCAGCGACAGGATGATCGTGCCCATCAACCCCATGTCGTGGTAGGGCGGCAACCACGAGAACCCGACTCGATTCGGGTCCGGCCCCATACTGCGGGACAGGACTTCGCAATTGCTGATGAGGTTGTCGTGGGTTATGCAGACGCCCTTCGGAGATCCCGTCGATCCGGACGTGTACTGGATCAGGGCGAGGTCATCGGGCGAGCACGCTGCGGGTGCGACCCGCTCGACGCCGGTATCCAGTTCATCGACGTAACAGATCAGCGGATGAATGTCGACGCACGCCAGCCGGCGCAGCAGTGCTTCGACTTGGGCGTCGTACATCGCGTCGATGACGATCGCGTGCGGCACGCAGTCGAGCACGATCGCGTGGAAGCGGTCCAGTTCCTTGGAACGCAACGGAGGAAAGCAGGGTACTGGGACAGCGCCGAGCATCATGATGCCGAACAATGCGGCGATGTAATCCAGGCTCGGGTTCACCGCCAACACGACGCGTGATCCGCCACGCACACCCCGACACGAAAGCCACGCCGCGAATGCCGCTGCGTGGGCCGCGGTGTCGGCGTAGGTCCACCGTGATTCGGATGCCGCCGTGCCGTCGGCTAGGAAAATGTACGCGGGGTCTCGCGACGTACACCTGGCGGACAAGACGTCGACGATAGTGTGCAGGTCTTCTACCACTAGCTTCGTCCTTCGGCGACTCTTTCGGCGAACACTCCCCTCTGCGAAAGCTCAGCGAAGGACTGCCACGACCTGCCTCGCACATGCAGGGATTTAGTGTAGCCAGTGGCAGTGATTCGCGCACAGTTTATTATTAGCAAGTAATACGGTTATTGCCAGCAAAAGCGTCTCGATATCTGGTATAAGGCGCCCGCCGAGACTGACGCCCGAGCAGCCCTAATGCGAGCGACGGTTGTACTACACCGAACGGTCTACTACGGTAAGTTCTACGAGCAGGTTTGGACGCCTTCGCAATTGGAGACAGCCGTGGCCAATACCAACGACAAGACATTGCGGAAGTTCCGCAGAGAACGAGCTGTCGGACGCTATCTGTTCAATCCGACAATCAAGGGCTTAGCCCGACTCGGGCTGCGCACTGCGCTGGCCACCGAACTGGAGACCGTCGGCCGCAAGACCGGCCAGCTGCGGCGCGTTCCCGTTTCGGTGCAATTCGACCACGACGGGGCGTGGGTCATCTGTCAGCACGGCGCCCGCTCCGGGTGGGGCCGAAACATTGCCGACAACCCTAATATTCGCGTGCGACAAGGCAATCAGTGGCGCGCCGGAGTAGCGGAATTCAGACCTGATGATGACGTCTCGGCACGCGGTCGCAAGTTCGGGCTGGTGGGAGCCAAGGTCGCCAAGGCGTTGGAGACGAATCCCGTATCGGTCAGAATCGAATTCACCGACTGAGTTCGTGCCTCTGGTCCGCTCCGCACGGCGTTGAGATAAGTGATGTCGGCGAACGCTTGGGCGACCTCGTCGTCGGCGTAGACGAAGCCGTTGAAGTCGATCTCGAACCCCAGCTCGCTCATCAGATCGTGGTGGAGTTATTGCCACTCTGGCGGCTATGCCTTACTATCTGCGTATGCATGCAAGTAATGAAGAGGTCCGGTTGCCTGATGATCAGGTGCGCCTCGTCGTCGAAGTATTCCGGATGCTTGCAGACGCCACCCGCGTCCAAGTGCTGTGGTCGCTGGCCGACCGTGAGATGTCTGTCAACGAACTCGCCGAGCATGTGGGCAAACCCGCGCCCTCGGTGTCGCAGCACCTGGCCAAGTTGCGGATGGCACGACTGGTGCAAACCCGTCGGGAGGGCACGACGATCTTCTACAGCCTGGAGAACAACCATGTTCGGCAACTCGTCGTCGATGCCGTTCACAACGCCGAGCACTCCGGCCCCGGAGTTCCCCGGCATCACCGGGGCGACGACGGGTTGCGGATGGTGAAAAAGCGGAGTTAGACAACATGTTTCGTAACAAAGGAGATGATCAGAGATGACCGAAAAACACACCCACGAGGGCCCGCACACGCACCAGCACGAGCACGGCGGCGTCGAGCACACGCATCCGCATATCGATCACGAGCACGAGCACGTAGAGCACGAGCACACCCATACCCACCATGACGGGACCGAGCACACCCATTCGCATTTGCACCAAGCGGGGCTCGAGGAAGTTCACCAGCACGCCCACCACTAGAGCGCCCGTGATGGACTTCGCGCTGCGGACCATCGATCTGGCTCGACAGAACGTCGTCGAGGGTGGCCGACCGTTCGCGACGGTGATCGTCAAGGACGGCCAGATTCTGGCCGAGAGCGCCAATAAGGTTGCCCAGAGCCATGATCCGACCGCCCACGCCGAAATCCTGGCCATCCGCGCGGGGTGCATGAAGCTGGGCACCGAGCATCTGACCGGCGCCACCATCTACGTGCTGGCCCATCCATGTCCGATGTGTCTGGGCTCGCTGTACTACTGCTCGCCTGACCAGGTCATCTTTCTGACGTCACGCGACCAGTACGAGCCGTACTACGTCGACGACCGCAAATACTTCGAACTGGCCACGTTCTATGACGAGTTCAGCAAGGACTGGGAGCAGCGGCGACTGCCGATGCAGTACGAGCCCCGCGACGAGGCGGTCGAGGTGTACCGCTTCTGGCGCGAGCGCAATGGCGGCCAGCGGCGGGTCGGTGGCACCTGACCGTCAGACGACGTTGGGGCAGTAGTGCTTTGGGTCGCCTCGCTCGTCGAGCGGCGGAAGGTTGCGAGCCGGCGTCTGCACCAACGGGGTATCGGCCGGAATCCGGCCGTTGGCCCGGTCGAAGCCGGCCCTGGCTCGTGGATGCTTGCGGTAACGCGACGGCACGACGGCGAAGATCAGGCGGACGACGTCGCCGAATCGGCGGTGCAGCCACTCGTCACGACGTGACCAGCTATAGCCCATCAGCTTGCGCACCGGCGGGTCGTACAGACCAACCGTCACCCAGACGAAGAACGGCGCAAGCAGTTTGCGCTGCAGGGCCCACAGGCGATCCGGAACCCATTGCGCGAAAGGCGGTTTCGGCAGTTCAGTAAGGTTAAGCACCTCGCGTGCGGCGAAGTTGGTCTCCAGCACCTCGCTGCACATGTGGTCCCAGTAGACCTGGAAGTCTTCCCAGCTCTTCGGCACCGGGCGCATGCTCATGCCGTACATCCGGTACCACTCGATGTGCTCGTCGAACAGCTGGCGCTTCTGCGCCTCGCTGAGGCCGCCGCAGAACCGCTCGGCCACGTGGATCGTGCCGACGAAAAACGTCGAGTGCGCCCAGTAGAAGACGTCGGGGTTCAGCGCGTGATAACGCCTTCCCTGGCTATCGGTGCCCTTGATTTCCACGTGGTAGTCGCGCACCTCGGCCCCGGTAGTCGGCGCGCGGTCACCGTCGAAGACCACACCGCCGATCGGGTACAGCGACCGCAGCAACCGAGGCCAGCGCTCCCGAAAGAACGTCGAATGGTCTTCGACGGCCGCACCCAATTGCGGATGCATGTTCTGCATCGAACCGGCCCACGGGCCCTGCAGCATGCCGCGCCAATCACCGAAATACCGCCAGGTCAGCGAGTCGGGGCCGAGCGGGTGAGGCGGGGCTTCGTATCCCAGCGGCGAAACCGGGCAACCCGCCGCAACCGGGGCTGCCGCAGACGTATCTTGAGTCACTGGAGCAATTTCCTGTCCGAGTCAGGCAAACTGACTACATGCGTTGTCAACACGAGTCTAGGAGTGAAGTGCCGTCCGGTCAACGTTCGCGTCGCTGGTCGGGTATCCCCCTCGAGGATCGCCAGGCCATGCGGCGGGACGAACTCGTCACCGCCGGCGTGCAACTGCTCGGCGAGGCAAGCGGTCCGGCAGTGACCGTGCGCGCGGTGTGCCGACAGGCCGAACTGACCGAACGTTACTTCTACGAGAGCTTCGAGGACCGGGACGAGTTCGTGCGCGCGGTCTACGACGATGTGTGCACCAGGGCGATGTCGGCCTTGACCTCGGCCGCGACGCCACGCGAGGCCGTCGAGCAATTCGTCGCGCTGATGGTCGACGACCCGGTGCGCGGGCGCGTGCTCTTGCTGGCCCCGGCGGTGGAACCGGTCCTGGTGCACTCGGGTGCGCAATGGATGCCCAACTTCATCGACCTGCTGCAGCGCAAGCTGACCCAGATCGGCGATCCGGTGCGAGAGAAGATGATCGCCACCAGCTTGATCGGCGGCCTCACCGCGCTGTTCACCGCCTACCTGGACGGGCGACTGGCCGCCAGCCGCGAACAATTCATCGACTACTGCGTGGAGATGCTGCTCAGCCGGGTTAACGCACACTAGCCACGACGACGCGGAAAGTCCCGGCGAGACGGAACTTGAATGTCACCGGCATAAACAGATATATTTACTGAAACCGACCGACACAGATAACTGGGAGGCGTTGTGCCGGATCCTCAAGACCTGGACCTGTTACGTGAACTCGAGCCGGTCGTCGAGAAGTACATGAACCGGCATCTGAGCGTGCACAAGCCCTGGAACCCGCACGACTACATTCCGTGGTCGGACGGCAAGAACTTCTACGCGCTGGGCGGCCAGGACTGGGAGCCCGGGCAGTCCAAGCTGACCGACGTCGCGCAGGTGGCGATGGTGCAGAACCTGATGACCGAGGACAACCTGCCGTCGTATCACCGCGAGATTGCAATGAGCTTCGGCATGGACGGCGCCTGGGGCCAATGGGTCAACCGCTGGACCGCCGAGGAGAACCGGCACGGCATCGCACTGCGCGACTACCTCGTGGTGACCCGCGCGATCGACCCGGTCGAGTTGGAGAAGTTGCGCTTGGAGGTGGTCAACCGCGGCTTCAGTCCGGGCCAGAACCAGCAAGGTGACCTGTTGTCCGAGAACCTGTTCGACTCGATCGTGTACGTCACGTTCCAGGAACTTGCCACCCGCGTCTCACACCGCAACACCGGCAAGGCCTGCAACGAGCCGATCGCCGATCAGCTGTTGGCCAAGGTCTCGCAGGACGAGAATCTGCACATGATCTTTTACCGCGATGTCACCGAAGCCGGCCTTGAGATCGATCCGAATAAGGCCATGCATGCGCTGCACCGAGTACTACGCAACTTCAAGATGCCCGGATTCAGCGTGCCGGAGTTTCGCCGCAAAGCAGTGATGATCGCCGTCGGGGGCGTCTACGACCCGCGCATCCACCTCGATGAGGTCGTGATGCCGGTGTTGAAGAAATGGCGCATCTTCGAGCGCGACGATTTCACTGGCGAGGCCGCCCGGTTGCGTGACGACCTTGCCGAGCTCATTAAGGAGCTCGAGGTGGCCTGCGACAAGTTCGAGATCTCCAAGCGGCGCCAGCTCGAGCGGGAAGCCCGCAGGGGCGATCTGAAGATGACCGCCAGGCAGCTGCACAACACCGAGGGCAAGCTGACCCTGAGCCGGCGGTAACCGGTCTTGCGCATCGGTCCTATCACGCTGTCCAGCCCAGTGGTGCTGGCTCCCATGGCAGGCGTAACGAACGTCGCCTTCCGAACGTTGTGCCGCGAACTCGAGCAGGCCCGCGTCGGCACCGTCAGCGGGCTCTATGTCTGCGAAATGGTGACCGCGCGTGCCCTCGTCGAGCGGCATCCGGTCACCATGCACATGACGACGTTTTCCGCTGACGAGACGCCACGCTCGATGCAGCTCTACACCGTCGACCCGGCCACCACCTATGCGGCGGTGAAGATGATCGCCGACGAGGGGCTCGCCGACCACGTGGATATGAACTTCGGCTGCCCGGTTCCCAAGGTCACCCGCCGCGGCGGCGGCGCGGCGCTGCCCTACAAGCGGCAGCTGTTCAGCCAGATCGTCGCGGCGGCGGTGCGCGGCACCGAAGGCACCGACATCCCGGTGACCGTCAAGTACCGGATCGGCATCGACGACGACCACCACACCCACCTCGAGGCCGGCCGCATCGCGGAATCCGAAGGCGCGGCCGCGGTCGCATTGCATGCCCGCACCGCAGCGCAGCGATATTCGGGAACTGCTGACTGGGAGCAGATCGCCCGGCTCAAGCAGCACGTCCAGACCATCCCGGTGCTGGGCAACGGCGACATTTTCGAAGCCAACGACGCACTGACGATGATGGCCGTGACCGGCTGCGACGGCGTAGTCATCGGACGCGGCTGCCTGGGCCGGCCGTGGCTGTTCGCCGAGCTCTCGGCCGCGTTCACCGGCCGCCCGACGCCGACGCCGCCCAATCTGGGCGAGGTCGCCGACATCATCCGACGGCACGGCGAGCTGCTCAGCGGCCACTTCGGCGAGGACAAAGGCATGCGTGACATGCGCAAACACATCGCCTGGTACCTGCACGGTTTCCCGGCCGGCTCCGACTTGCGGCGGGCTCTCGCGCTGGTCAAGACCAGCGAGGAACTCGACCGTCTGCTGGACAAACTCGACGGCGATACGCCGTTCCCGACCGCCGCCGGCGGCCCGCGCGGGCGGCAGGGATCACCGGCGCGGGTGGCGTTGCCGGACGGCTGGCTGACGGACCGCGACGATTG
Organism: Mycobacterium sp.; assembly: GCA_036497495.1. Taxonomy (GTDB): domain Bacteria; phylum Actinomycetota; class Actinomycetes; order Mycobacteriales; family Mycobacteriaceae; genus Mycobacterium. The sequence continues at coordinate 3,567 of DASXJI010000576.1, read as the reverse complement.
CACGGTCCCGTCCGGGGCCGACGTCATGCACTCAGGCGGCTGAAGCCGGCCATCTGACACCGTCCCGGATCGCGTTTCCGGGGCTGTCTCAGTACGATGTGGATCTTGTTGCATCACGCACCGGTGGCCGAGCCCAGTTGCCACCAACGCGGCACGGCTACTACTACGACGAAGCGACCGCACGGTCGCGCGGATACGTTGCGCTGCACCGTCAGCGCCGCCCCGAGGCACCCCCTCGAACACGTGAGACCTCACCAGATTCGGAGGCCGGTAGGACATGAGTGACGGCGACGCTGGCGCCGATGCAGCCACTCACGGCCCTGACGCCGATGACATAGGGCTTACCGGAACGCCGCCTGGATCGCGAGGCGCCGCGCCGTGGGAGCGGTTCGGGACCACCACGCAGACTGTCGCCGTCGCGAATCGATGGATGGGGCCACCGGTGGTACGGGAACCGATCGGGCCGGCTGAGCCCCTCGCCGCCGAAAACCACGGCAACAGTGGATGCCATGCCGACGGTGGGCTGACGGTCGCTGATCTGATCGCCAAGGTCGGTGGCCACGTCACCGAACGGCCGCGGCACCACCATGCGGCTCCCGACACCGAAACAGCGGAGCCCCAACCGCCACCGCCCGGCGATGAGCAGGAGGACAACTACGACGCCTACGCGGCGTTGAACCCTGCGGAGTACAACTACGATCTGCCCGACCTCGATGCCATCTACCGCGAGCAGTCAAGCGCCGATGCCGACGTCGTGCAGACCACAATGCTGCCGAAGACATCGGTCCGCCCGCGACCCGCACGCCTCGTCGAAAAACCCAATGTCGAGCCGGATGACGACGAGCCGGCGCCAAAGCATCGCCGCCGACACGGCGCGATGCTGGTGGCCGGCCGTCTGGTGGTCGCCACGATCGCGGCGGCGGCCCTGGCCATGACCGGCGGGGCATACCAGTGGAGTACGTCGAAGAACCACCGGATGAACACGGTCAGCGCACTGGACCTGGGGTCGCGCGACATCGTCGACCCGAATGCGCAATTCGGCGACGAAGACTTCCTGGTGGTCGGCATGGACTCCCGCGCCGGCGCCAACGGCGAGATGGGCGCCGGCGGCACCGAGGACGCGGGCGGCGCCCGATCGGACACCATCATGCTGGTCAACATTCCGGCGAACCGTAAACGCGTTGTCGCAGTGTCGTTTCCGCGCGACCTGGCCATTACGCCGATCCAGTGCGAAGCGTGGAATCCAGACACCGGTGAGTACGGCCCGCTCTACGACTCGGACACCAAGAAGTGGGGTCCCAGAAACGTCTACACCGAGACGAAACTGAACTCGACGTTCTCCTACGGCGGACCGAAGTGTCTGGTGAAGGAAATCCAGAAGCTCTCCGGTCTGAGCATCAACCGCTTCATCGCCGTCGACTTCGCCGGCTTCGCGAAGATGGTGGACGCGCTCGGCGGCGTGGAAGTATGCAGCACCACCCCGCTGAAGGACTACGAACTCGGCACCGTGCTCGCCCACTCCGGACGTCAGCTGATCGACTCCAAGACCGCGCTGAATTATGTGCGAGCCCGCAACGTCACGACCGAGAACAACGGCGACTACGGGCGGATCAAGCGCCAGCAGCTGTTTTTGTCCTCGCTGCTGCGCTCACTGATTTCCAAGGAAACCTTCTTCTCGTTGAGCAAGCTCAACAACGTGGTGAACCTGTTCGTCAGCAACAGCTACGTCGACAACGTCAGGACCAAGGACCTTGTCCAGCTGGGCCAGTCGGTGCAGGGCATGAATGCCGGCCACGTCTCCTTTGTGACCGTGCCGACCGGCATCACCGACGAAAACGGTGACGAGCCGCCGCGCACCGCCGACATGCGGGCACTGTTCAGCGCCATCATCGACGACGAAGGGCTGCCGGGCGAGAACAACCTGAACGCGACATCGACTCCGCCGACCAAGTCGCTGAGCAGCAAGGCCCCACAGTCCAGTCAAACCGGCCAGCCCAGCCAGGCCGCCGATCCGCACCCTGAGAATGTCCAAGAGATGACGACCGCGCCCCAGGACGTCACCGTGCAGGTGTCGAACTCGACCGCCACGTCCGGTTTGGCCGCCACCGCCAGCAGCCAGCTGAAGCGGCACGGGTTCCGGGTCAAGTCGCCCGACGACTACCCGAACCCGCTCAAGACCACCAAGGTGCTCTTCTCCCCCGGCAACGAGCAGGCCGCCGCCACGGTCGCGGCCTCGTTCGCGAACTCCAAGGTCGAGCGGATCACCGGGACCGGACACGTCGTGCAGGTGGTGCTCGGCTCGGACTTCACCTCCGTCGGCACTCCCCCGCCAGCCGGGTCACCGGTAAGCCTGCAGATCAATCGCAGCGCCAGCACCCCGGCTACCAAGCTTCCCGACGACCTGACGGTCACCAACGCCGCCGACACCACCTGCGGATAGCACAACCGCCGAGAATCGGCAGGTAAACCGGCATTCACCGCGAGTTCACACCGCACTTGATGCCGGTTCATGCCGCACTCCGAATCGAGAACGTACGCTTGGCATATGCGAACCGCGTACCACGAGCAGCTCTCTGAGCTCTCCGAACAGCTCGGAGAGATGTGCGGGCTGGCCGGTGTTGCCATGGAACGCGCGACGCAGGCACTTCTGCAGGCCGATCTGGTGCTCGCCGAGCAGGTCATCTCCGACCACGAGAAGATCGCCGAGATGAGCACCCAAGCAGAAGAGTCCGCTTTCGTCCTACTTGCCCTGCAGGCGCCCGTCGCCGGCGACCTACGGTCGATTGTGAGTGCCATCCAGATGGTCGCCGACATCGACCGGATGGGGGCGCTGGCGCTACATGTCGCCAAGATCGCTCGCCGACGGCATCCCCAGCACGCGCTGCCCGAGGAAGTCAACGGCTACTTCGCCGAAATGGGAAGGCTCGCAGTGGAATTGGGCAACAGTGCGCAGGAAGTGCTGCAGTCGCGAGACCCGGAGAAGGCCTCCCGCATCCGCGAAGAAGACGACGCGATGGACGACCTGCACAGCCACCTGTTCACCGTGCTGATGGACCGCGAGTGGAAGCACGGCGTGGCCGCAGCCGTCGACGTGACCTTGCTTGGCCGGTTCTACGAGAGGTTCGCCGACCACGCCGTCGAGGTGGCGCGACGAGTCATCTTCCAGGCGACCGGCCGCTTTCCCGAGGACGAGGCCGTCGCCAAATCCAGCTAGCCGAAGCGGCCGGAGATGTAGTCCTCGGTGGCTTTCTGGGTGGGGTTGGAGAAGATCTTCTCGGTGTCGTCGATCTCGATCAACCGGCCCGGCTTACCAACTGCCTCCAGGTTGAAAAACGCGGTGTGATCGCTGACCCGCGCTGCCTGTTGCATGTTATGCGTGACGATGACGATGGTGTATTCCTGCTTCAACTCGGCGATGAGGTCCTCGATCGCCATCGTCGAAATCGGATCCAACGATGAACACGGCTCATCCATCAGCAGCACGTCGGGTTGCACGGCGATGGCCCGCGCGATGCAGAGTCGCTGCTGCTGACCGCCGGACAAACCGCCACCGGGCCGGTCCAGTCG
>DASXJI010000575.1:0-2101 GCA_036497495.1 Mycobacterium sp. | reverse complement strand
GTGTGCCCAACACCAACTTCTACCGGGCACCGGCGACGTTCGAACATGACATCAAGGCGTTCGGCCAGTACTGCGCGGACCGCATCGCCGAGGCCATCGAGTTCGAGGGTCCCGACACGGTCGCGGCCGTCTTCCTCGAGCCGGTCCAGAACGCAGGCGGCTGCTTCCCTCCGCCCCCTGGGTATTTCGAACGCGTTCGCGAAATCTGCGACGAATACGACGTGATCCTGGTGTCCGACGAGGTGATCTGCGCCTACGGCCGCATCGGCTCGATGTTCGCCTGTGACGATTTCGGCTATGTACCCGACATCATCACCTGCGCAAAGGGTTTGACGTCCGGCTACTCGCCGATCGGCGCGATGATCGCCAGCGACCGGCTGTTCGAGCCGTTCAACGACGGTAAGACCACCTTCGGGCACGGCTACACGTTCGGCGGTCATCCCGTCTCGTCTGCGGTGGCGCTGGCCAACCTCGACATCTTCGAGCGCGAGGGCATCAACGACCACGTCAAGGAAAACGCGCCCGCGTTCCGCGCCACCTTGGAGAAGCTCTACGACCTGCCGATCGTCGGCGACATCCGCGGCGAAGGGTTCTTCTATGGCATCGAACTCGTCAAGGACAAGGCCACCAAGGAGACGTTCAACGACGAGGAGAGCGAGCGGCTGCTCCGCGGCTTCCTGACGCCTGCGATCTTCGAAGCCGGTCTGTACTGCCGAGCCGACGACCGTGGCGACCCAGTCGTTCAGTTGGCGCCGCCGCTGATCAGCGGTCAGAGGGAGTTCGACGCCATCTACGAGATCCTGCACAGCGTGCTGAAAGAGGCGGGCAACCTCCTCTAGGTCTCACGATCCAGCATCCGCGAAACGGTAAGGCGTAAGTTCGGGCGGGTGAGCGCCCCGCCAAAGCCGCCTGTCGACCCTGTCCGCTGGAACCCACCGCCCGTCGACCCGCTGCCGGACTTTGGACCGGCCGACCTGACCGTCGTGCCCGTTCCGGGCAATGCTCCGGAGGATGTGGTGGTCGACGCGGACGGTCGGATCTGGACCGGTGTCGACGACGGCCGCATCGTGCGGATCTCCCCCGGCGGCGAGACGAGGGTGATCGGCGAAACAGCCGGCCGTCCGCTGGGACTGGCGGTGGCGCGGGACGGACGACTGCTGGTGTGTACCAGCCCCGGTGGCCTGCTGGCGATGGACACCGATACCGGCAAGTTCGAGACACTCGTCGAAGAAGTTGACGGCCGCCGCCTGCAGTTCTGCTCGAACGTCACCGAAATGCCCGACGGCACAATATTTTTCACTGAGTCGACGAGCGCATTCACTTATGACCACTACATCGGAGCGCTCTTTGAGGCCCGTGGCCGTGGCAGCCTGTTTCGTCGCGATCCCGACGGAACCGTGCTGACCGTCGTCCCCGGGCTGTACTTCGCCAACGGCGTCACGCCGACGGCGGACGGGTCGGCGTTGGTGATCGCCGAGACGCAGGGACGCCGACTGTCGAAGTACTGGCTGACGGGACCGAAGGCGGGCACGGTCACACCGTTGGCGACCAACCTGCCCGGCATGCCCGACAACCTGTCGACCGGTGCCGACGGCCGCATCTGGTGCGCCATGGTCACGCCGGCCAACGCGATGGCGGACCGATTGGCCAAGGGGCGGCCGATCCTCCGCAAGGTGTTGTGGCGGCTGCCAGACCGGATGCAGCCGAAACCGGAGTCGGTGGTGTGGGCTGTCGCGTTCGATCCCGACAGCGGCGAGGCGGTGGCCGGCCTGCGCACGACGCACCCGTCCTTCGCACTGGTGACCGGCATGGTCGAAGCCGACGGCCTGCTGTGGATGGCCAGCATCGGAGGGTCGGCTGTCGCCCACGTCGACCTCGCCGCGACCGCGTTGCGCTGATCGTTTCGTCGCGCAGAAATCCCGTCCGAAAGTCGGGACACTTCTTCGCCCATCCGTTCGTTTGGGCGTTGTTCTCGACCCAGCAGCGGCATCACTTTTGTAACTCCAACCACTTGAGTCACAGCGTGGCTCCCCGGAAATCGGTCTGCAATCGCCTAATCTGCGCTCACGATGGCGATCTCACGGATGTTCTCCACGCGTGC
>DASXJI010000574.1:0-5594 GCA_036497495.1 Mycobacterium sp. | reverse complement strand
CCGAAGGCCTCGCGCAGCACATGTGCCCACTCGCCGGTCGTCACGCCCGCGCGGGCCGCCGCGATCGAGGCCGGCATGATGTTCTCGTCCTCGCGCCCGGCGATGCGCGCGAGCTCGGCCAGCGCGGCCTCCACGGCCGACTGGTCCCGGCTTGCCCGCAGCTCCTGCAGCTTGGCCAGCTGCTCGGCGCGCACCCGGCTGTTCTCGACCTTGAGGACTTCGACGTCCTGGTCCTCTTCGACCTGGTACTTGTTGACGCCCACCACCGGCCGCTGACCCGAGTCGATGCGGGCCTGGGTGCGCGCGGCCGCCTCCTCGATGCGCAGCTTGGGGATCCCGTCGCTGATGGCCTGAGCCATGCCGCCGTGCTCGGCGACCTCCTGGATGTGCGCCCGGGCCCGTTGCGCCAGTTGATAAGTCAGCCATTCCACGTAGTAGGAGCCGCCCCACGGATCGATCGGCCGCGTGGTGCCCGACTCCTGCTGCAGGACCAGCTGGGTGTTGCGCGCGATCCGGGCGGAGAAGTCGGTGGGCAGCGCCAACGCCTCGTCGAGTGCGTTGGTGTGCAGCGACTGGGTGTGGCCCTGGGTCGCGGCCATCGCCTCGATGCAGGTGCGGGCGACGTTGTTGAAGGCGTCCTGCGCGGTCAGCGACCAGCCTGAGGTCTGCGAATGCGTGCGCAGGGACAGCGATTTCGCGCTCTTCGGGTTGAACTGCGCGACCAGCTCGCTCCACAGCAGCCGGCCGGCCCGCAGCTTGGCCACCTCCATGAAGAAGTTCATGCCGATGCCCCAGAAGAAGGACAGTCGGGGCGCGAACTTGTCGATGTCGAGCTCGGCGTCCAGGCCCGCCTTGATGTAGTCGACACCGTCGGCAAGCGTGTAGGCGAGCTCCAAATCAGCTGTAGCACCGGCTTCTTGGATGTGATAGCCGGAGATGGAGATGGAATTGAACTTTGGCATCTTGGCGCTGGTGTAGGCGAAGATGTCGGAGATGATGCGCATCGAGGGCTTCGGTGGATAGATGTAGGTGTTGCGTACCATGAATTCTTTGAGGATGTCGTTCTGGATGGTGCCGGCCAGCTTCTCCGGCGGCACTCCCTGCTCCTCGGCGGCCACCACATAGAGTGCCAGGATCGGCAGCACGGCGCCGTTCATCGTCATCGACACCGACACCGTCGACAGGTCGATACCGTCGAACAGCTGACGCATGTCGAGGATGGAATCGATTGCTACACCGGCCATTCCGACGTCGCCTTGCACGCGCGGATGGTCCGAGTCGTATCCACGGTGGGTGGCGAGGTCGAAGGCCACCGACAGACCTTTTTGTCCGGCGGCGAGGTTGCGCCGGTAGAACGCGTTGGACTCCGCGGCAGTGGAGAACCCGGCGTACTGCCGGATCGTCCAGGGCTGGTTGACATACATCGTCGGGTAGGGGCCGCGGACGAAGGGCGGCTCGCCCGGGAAGGTGTTCAGCGGATATCCGCCGGACTCGACGGCGGCGCGGTCGGCGGCGATGTACACCGGTTTGACGTCGATGTCTTCCGGTGTGTGCCACACCAGTTGGTCGGGTGTGTACAAGTGCGCGGCCGCAGCCGACGCAACGTGCTGTTCCACTGCGTCTTCGGTCGGCTGCGCAATGCTGCGGTCACTGCGCAGCGGTACATCGGCGAAGCTGCCTACTACAGGCGTGGTGGTCGTCATCGTGGCTAAGCCCCCAACCGGTCAAGCAAATGTGAAAGAGTCTCCACCGCATTGATTTTCGCGGTCAGAAACTCATCGGGTCGGTGATCTGCGTCGGCCACCGCTTTCTGCGGCCCGGCCAGACAGACATGGGACACCCCCGCGTTATGGGCCGCCTTGACGACTGCGGACGCCTCGGCGCCGTATCGAGAGTCGGTGCCGCAGAGCACCGCCACCGCCGGTGACCCCGCGTCGGTGACCGCGTTGGCGACACCGTCGGCATCGATGGTCCCCGGGTTGACCGCCTCGATGCCGCCGGAGGCAAGCAGGTTGGACGCGAATGTCGTACGGATGTTGTGTTCGGCCAGCGGACCCAGCGGCAACAGCAGCGCCTGTGGGCGCGACCCGGTGCGGGCCAGGAAGGCATCGGAACGGTCGCGCAGCGCTTCGAACTGTGCGGCGTAGCGGATGAGTTTGCCCGCTGCAAGCGGTGAATAAGACGAATCACTCGGCGGCAGAGCTGGTTCGGTGAGATTCGGATATTCGTTGACGCCGGTGATAGCCGTCTTGCGGTGGGCGATGTCGTCGGTGCGCCGGGCGGCGATCTCAGCGATCTGACCCGCGATGTAGTCATACGCGTCGACGAAGCCGCCGTGCTGCTCGACGGTTTGAAACGTCTGCCAGGCCTGGTTGGCCAGTTGGTCGGTGAGGTCCTCGACGTACCACGACCCGCCTGCCGGGTCCAGGATCCGGCCGACGTGTGACTCCTCGAGCAACAGTAGCTGGATGTTGCGGGCCATTCGGCGCGCGAAACTGGCGGCCATACCGGGGAATCCGCCTTCGATCGCGACGTCGAAGGGGAACACCAGCACGGTGTCCGCGCCGCCGACACCGGCGCCGAAGGCGGCCAGCGTGGTGCGCAGCATGTTCACCCAGGGGTCGCGTTGCGTCATCATCGGCAGCGACGTTTCGGCGTGAACGACGGCCGCACCGTGGTCGGGTTCGCCGACAACCTCCGCGACTCGCGCCCACAGCCGTCGCAGCGCCCTGATCTTCGCGATCGTCAGGAATTGATCGTCGTCGGCGGCTATCCGGAAACTGATCTGCGCCAAGGCCTTGGCCACCGGCATGCCGGACTCGGTGAGCACCCGCAGGTAGGCCACCGCGGCGGCGATGCTGCCGGCGAGCTCCCACGTCGCGTTGGCGCCGAGATTGTGGAACGCGGGCCCGTCGACGGTGATCGCCCGCACACCGTGGTCGTCGGCCAGCCGCGTGGCCATGCCGACGACTTTCCGCAGCTCCGGCGCGGGACGCTCGCTGACCGCGGCAGTGAGTGGGTCGGCCCCCAGGTCGATCGACAGGATTGCGCGCTGATCGGGCTCGACGCGGCTGACCAATTCGAGCAAGGCGTCGCCGGCGGCCTGGTAGTCGGCGCCGGCATCGAGAATCACCGGCGCCATGCTCAGATAAACGCCTTCGAACACCTTCTCCAGCTGGGCAGGCGAGACACCGGACTCCCCCACCCGGACCAGCAGCGCGCTGACCCCCTCGGTGAGCGCGGCGAGCACCGCGGAGTTGACTTCCTCTGCCGCCACCCCGGCCACCCGGTTGGCCGGAATGGCCTCGGCGACCTTCCAGCCGGACTTGACGTCGCGCAACGCGTCAGCGCCACGCAGGTAGGGCCACTCGCCCGGCAGCGGGGGCTCGGGCAGCTCGTCGAGCGCGGTGTACAGCGCCCGGATCGCGACCGCCTCGTAGGTCGGGGTTTCCAGCATCTGCTCGGGCTCCGGCCCGAGTGCCTCTATTTCAGTGCCGTCCCGCTTCGTGCTCTTGGCCAGGACTCCGGCCACCGCCGTGCGCCATCTGGCGCGGGCCTGCTCGAGATCGGCAGGTTCAGCGGACACATCGACTGACACCGGCGGCTCCTTGTCCCAGTACGTGACAACCCGACACTGGTCTGTCACCCGACCACCAGGCTAAATGATGCTCGGCGGCGTGACCGCACAACCTGCGGCGACCGGGTCTGACGAGCCACAACGACCCGCTCAAGCTGAGGAGTACCTTACTAAGGTAGAGCGGCTAACGTTAGGGCGATCATGCGTACTCGACCGCAGGGCGCAGGCGATCAAACCGGCTCGGTGATCGCGCTTGCTCAGCTGACACCCGGAACGCGGGCAACCGTGGTGGGCACGGTCGCCCAAGCCAACCCAATGGTCGCGAATCGCTTGGGGCAGCTGGGCTTTCGCGCGAAAGCTCGCGTCGACGTGATCCGGCGGGCACCGCTTGGTGACCCGACCATCTATCGCGTGCAGGACACCGAGTTATGTCTGCGCCGCCGCGAGGCGCAGCTCATCGAAGTCGTTCCCGAAGTGGATCTATGACCGCGTGCCATGACGTCACCGGCTCTCCGGTCGCCCTGGCCGGCACCCGGCGGGTGGCGTTGGTCGGCAGTCCGAACGCGGGCAAGACCAGCGTCTTCAACCATCTGACCGGGTTGCACGCCAAGACCGGTAACTACCCGGGAGTAACCGTCGGACGCACCGTCGGCACCACCACCGTGGACAGCGTCGCGATTGCCGTGGAGGACCTGCCCGGCACCTACAGCCTCGACCCCATCAGTCCGGATGAGCAGGTGGTAACCGACCTGCTGGCCGGCAAGTATCCGCACATCGGCCGGCCGGACGCGGTGGTATTGGTCGCCGACGTGACCACGCTGCGCCGGTCGATCCTGCTGATCGGCCAGGTGCTCAGGCTCGACCTACCGTGCCTGCTGGCACTGACCATGGGCGACGAACTGACCTCCCGCGGCGGCCGAATCGACGTCGAGGCGTTGTCGACGGCACTGGGCATCCCGGTGGCCGCGGTCGTCGCGAACCATGGGTCGGGAATCGACGACCTGCGGGCCCAGCTGGCGTCCTTCGAGCAGTGGCAACGGCCGCCGGTGCTTCCCCCGCCCGACCAGGACGCCATCGACGCGTGGGGCCAGTCCGTGCTCGATGCGGCCGATTATGTTGCGCCGCAACCCGATCAGCGCACCCGCCGAATCGACCGGGTGCTGCTGCACCCGCTCTGGGGCACCGTCACCTTCTTCGCGGTGATGTTCTACTTCTTTCAAGTCCTTTTCACCGCCGCGGCCCCGCTGCGGGACGGCATCGGCAACGCGCTGACCTGGCTCGGCGGACAGGTCGCCGAGCACGTCGGCAATCCGGTCCTCCGTGGACTGCTCAGCCAGGGAATCATCGGCGGCGTCGGCACCGTGCTGCAGTTCATCCCGCAGATCGTGTTGCTGTTCTGCCTGCTCGCGTTCCTGGAGAGCGTCGGCTACATGTCGCGGGCGGCGTTCTTGATGGACCGGGTGATGGCCAAGACCGGGCTGGAGGGACGCGCGTTCGTCGCCATGCTCTCGTCGTTTGCCTGTGCGATCCCGGGAATCATGGCGACCCGGACGTTGCCGTCGTCCAAAGACCGGATCGCCACCATCGTCACCGCGCCGTTGATGACGTGCTCGGCGCGGCTGCCGGTGTACACCTTGCTGGTCGGCCTGCTGGTGGCGCCCGGAATACGGTGGTGGGGCCTGAGCGCGCAGGGCGTCACGATGTTCCTGCTCTACCTAGGCGGCGGGCTGTCCTCGCTGATAGCGGCGGCGCTGGTCAAGTCGACGATTCTGCGCGGTGATCTGTTGCCGTTCACGATGGAACTGCCGCCTTACCGCCTGCCGTCCCCGAAGGCGATGCTGGCCGCCATGTGGAGTGCGGCCAGGGTGTTTCTGCATAAGGCGGGAACCATCATCTTGGCCACCTCTTTGGTGTTGTGGGCGCTGCTCAGTCTGCCCGTCCGCGAGGCGCAGACCCGCGGGATGCCCCGCACCGATGCCACTGCATACGTGATGAATCACAGCTACGCCGCCGACGT
>DASXJI010000573.1:0-2781 GCA_036497495.1 Mycobacterium sp. | reverse complement strand
GAGCCGATCAAGAGCTGTCGACGCCTTGATCGTCTCGACATAGACGTTGAGGGCGGGGTTGATGGTGTCAACTCTGCGAGTCAAGTGCACCCCGGGCTCGGCAGCGATCAGGATATTGCGCACCGACGCGCCGTCTGCCTGAGAACAACACGAAAGAGCCGCCCGGTTGATCTACGACGCAAGGTGTTTGGCGAGCATGGCCGGCCCGATGACCCGGGCGCCCTCCAATCACGCCCGCAAGGCCACGGCACGTGCGATTCCGCTGCCGCGCCCGACCACCAGAATCGTTTTGTCCGCACAGTATTAGCCATCGGCACTCGTCCTTAGCCGGGTCGGATCAGAATGGGACAGCCAACCCATAACATGGGTCGGGCGGCAAACAGGCCCACCGCCGACGACGACTATTGCCAGACTCCCTTATCGGTGCATAATGGGTTATCCGTCCCAAAATGCTTGGTCGAGCGAACGCCGCAGGAGGATTCTCATGCCAATCGTCCACCACCGCTACGCCACGGTCGCCGGCCATCGACTGTTCTTCCGCGAGGCCGGCGACCCGGACGCGCCGGTGCTGCTACTGCTGCACGGATTCCCAACCAGCTCGTATATGTTCCGCGACCTGGTTCCCGCGCTGGCCGATCGCTATCACGTAATTGCGCCGGACCATTTGGGCTTTGGCCTCTCCGATGCACCCTCGGTTGCCGACTTCGACTACACCTTCGATGCCCTGACCGAGTTGACCGAGGGCCTGCTGCAGAGCCTCGGCATCAACCGGTACGCGATCTACGTGCAGGACTACGGCGCGCCGATCGGCTGGCGTCTGGCGCTACACGACCCGTCTGCGATCACGGCGGTCATCAGCCAGAGCGGCAACGCCTACGACGCCGGCTTCGTCGAGAGCTTCTGGAAGACGGTGCGTGCTTATCAAGACCAGCCAACCCCCGAAAATGAGGAGCCGGTACGGCAATTCCTAACCTTGGACGCCACGCGCTGGCAGTACGTCACCGGAGTGCCAGATGAAACGCTGGTCAATCCGGAATCTTGGTATCACGACTACGCGCTGATATCGCGGCCGGGCAACGACGAAGTGCAACTCAAGCTGTTTCGCGACTACGCCAGCAATTCGCCGATGTATCCCAGCGTCCATGAGTACTTCCGCTCCAGCCGCGTGCCACTGCTCGCGGTGTGGGGACGCGGTGACGAGATCTTCGGCCCGGCAGGCGCTGAGGCGTTCGCCGACGACCTGCCCGATGCCGAGATCCATCTTCTCGACGGCGGGCACTTCCTGCTCGAGTCGGCGCTCGATGAGGTCACCGGGCTGATCCGCGCTTTCTCGACCAAAGTCCATTCAGCTGCTTAACGAAACACGGACCGATCATATGGGATAAACGTCCCATAATCGGGTGCGCCTCCCGGCTAACCTGAGGCTATGGTGCAAGCCGAGCTGCAGGAAGAGCGGCGCCTGACAGCCAAGGGCCGGGCAACTCGCGACCGGATCCTGCAGGTCGCCGCCGAACTCATCCTGCGCGAGGGCCTCTCGACGCTGAACATGGATGCGCTGCGCAAGGCCGCATCCGTAAGCGGGTCCCAGCTCGCCCACTACTTCGCCGACAAGCAAGCGTTGATCCGCGCGGTCGTCGTCCGCCAGATACATGTCGTGCTGGACTTTCATCGCCAGCCCAAGCTGGGAGCGCTGAATACGTTCGATGACTTCGAGCGATGGATTGATCTGAATATGCGTTACCTGCGACGCATCGGCTATTCCGGCACGCCGACGTACCACGCGCTGGCCGGACAACTCGGTAAGTCCGACAGCGCAACGCGCGAGACGCTGGCGTCGGGTTACTGGCAGTGGATTGAGTTGCTGGAGCGAGTAATCCAGCAGATGAAAGATCATGGTGTCGTCGCCGCACGTGCGGACCCGCGAAAGTTGGCGCTAGTCATCGTCAGCGCCCATCAAGGTGGCGCCACGCTGGCCTTCACCTATCACGCCGATTGGCCGCACGCCGATGCTGTCCGATTCGCAGTTAACTACTTGCGGATGTTCGCCACCGACCCGGCCGAGCGGGTGCCACGTCCAGCGCGTCGTCCACGCGGCAGACGCACGAGCGCACGAGTCTCGTGACCATCGCCGAAAGGGGCGGCACCGTTGTCTGACGACGCCACATCACGGCTGACCCGCAAGGGCCGGGCGACCCGTGCGCGCATTGTTGATGTGGCCGCCCGCCTCATGTTCGAGCGCGGGGTCGGCGGGACCAGCATCGACGACGTGCGTGGTGCGGCCACCGTCAGTGGCTCACAGATCTCGCACTACTTCGACGGCAAGCGTGACCTGACCCGCAACGTGATCGGCGCACGCCGGAATCACGTCCGAGAATTTCACGCTCAACTGGGCGGCCTTGACAGCTTCGCTGCGCTGGACGCCTGGGTCGAGGCCACCCTTGCCGAACTCGACCCGGTCTACCGTGTGGGTGGATGCGTATACGGCTCGCTCGCAGGGGAATTGGTCGAGGCCGATGCCGAAATCCACGGCGACCTCGCCGACGGCTACGACCAATGGATCGAGTTGTTCCAGGGCGGCCTTACCGAGATGCGGCGCCGTGGCGATCTACGGCCGGACGCCGATCCACGCCACCTCGCGGTCTCTCTGGTTGCCGCTCATCAGGGTGGCGCCTTGATCACGTTCCTCACCGACGACCCTGAACCTTTGCGCGAGGCGCTGACCGCGGCTGTCGAATACGTCCGTTCGTTCGCGGCAACCCCCAAACGCCGCAGACCCCGGCC
>DASXJI010000572.1:0-4174 GCA_036497495.1 Mycobacterium sp. | reverse complement strand
CGATGATTCGGTGTCGGCGATCGTGCTGCGGGTCGACTCGCCGGGCGGTTCGGTCAGCGCGTCGGAAACCATCTGGCGGGAGGTGAAGAAGGCCCGCGAGCGCGGCAAGCCGGTGGTGGCGTCGATGGGTGCGGTCGCCGCCTCCGGCGGCTACTACGTCTCGATGGGCGCGGACGCGATCGTGGCCAACCCCGGCACCATCACGGGTTCGATCGGTGTGCTGACGGGCAAGCTGGTCGCCCGAGACCTCAAAGAGCGGCTCGGTGTCGGGTCAGATGCGGTTCGCACCAACGCCAATGCCGACGCTTGGTCGGTCAACGCGCCGTTCACGCCCGAGCAGCATGCCAGGGTCGAGGCCGAGGCCGACCTGTGCTACGACGACTTCGTGCAGCGGGTCGCCCAGGGTCGCCACTTGAGCGTCGAAGCGGTCGACGCGGTGGCCCGAGGCCGGATCTGGACTGGCGCGGACGCCCTCGACCATGGCCTGGTCGACGAACTCGGCGGGCTGCGGGCGGCTGTGCGCCGCGCCAAGGTGCTGGCCGGCTTGGACGAAGACGCCAAGGTCCGCCTGGTCGGCTATCCGGGTTCGTCGGTCTGGGACTTCCTTCGGCCACAACCTTCTTCGCAGCCCGCGGCGGCCTCGTTGCCGGATGCGTTGGGCGCGTTGATCGCCCAGTCGGTGGTCGGGATCATCGAACAGGCTGAGCGGTCATTGACCGGTGCCAGCGCGCTGTGGATGGGGGAGTCGCGCTTCTAACGTCCGAGTGGCCCGCTGATGTAGATGATCTCGCCGAGCGGGTCGTCGTTATCGGGAGTGGGGATCTGAAGCCCGCTGCTGACGAACAGATCCGCCCGCGAGGTACCGGCAACATTCCAGGCTTTGCCGCGCAGATAATCGATGACGTGGCTGCGCTCGCCGGCGTAGACCAGCGACGGCATGTCGATGTCGAGACCGTGCTCGCGAAGCCGGGCACTCTGCTCGCGAACCCGTTCGAAGTCAATATCTTTCAAGCCGGGGACGTATTCGGTGGCGATCGCGCTGCCCGGGACGCTCAGCGCGGTGATGTTGTCGAACAATCGATCTTGGGCTTCGGACGGTAGGTAGATCAGCAGGCCCTCGGCCAGCCAGGCTGTCGGTGCGCCGGTATCGAAGCCGGCGGCGCGCAACGCGGCTGGCCAGTCGGCGCGCAAGTCGATCGGGACGGTGCGTCTGTTCGCGGTCGGCTTGGCGCCCAGATCAGCCAGCGTGCGCGTTTTGAATTCGACCACCGCAGGCTGATCGATCTCGTACACCGTGGTGCCGTCGGGCCAGGGCAGCCGGTAGGCGCGGGAGTCCAGGCCGGACGCCAGGATCACCACTTGCCGCACGCCCGCTTGCACGGTGGCGAGCAGATACTCGTCAAAGTACTTGGTGCGTATGCCCATCCCGTCCACGATTGCCTGCGTCCGGTCCGGCGACGAGTCGGGAAGCAGCGAGAAGTCGAGTTCGCCGTCGATTTTCTTCGTGAAGAAGTCCAGCCCGACGGCACGAACCAGTGGGTCGGCGTACGGATCGTTGATCAACCCCCTGGGATCCTTGGTCGCCATCGCCCGACCCGCCGCGACCATGGTCGCGGTGGCGCCCACGCTGGAGGCCAGGTCCCAACTGTCGTCATCAGTGCGCGACATCGCTGCCCTATTTCTTCAGCGTCGCGGCGACGTAGCTCATCTTCCGGAACATGGCCATCGCCTCGTCGTCCGGGAAGATAAATCCATTGCGCTGGTACAGCTCTGGGGCAGGGTGGGCGGTTACCTGCCAGCCGTGACCGGTGAGGTAGTCGGTCACGATACTGCGTTCGCCTTGATAGAACAGATCGGCCGCGTCGAGGTCGAAACCGGCGCGGCGCCACCGCTCACTGATGCGCTGCACGCCTTCCTTGGAAAAGGCGTCTGGATCCGAGATGTGCTCGGTGGCCAGCTGGCTGCCCGCGGCGCTGAGCGCGGTGATGTTGTCGAACAATCGGTCCTGGGCGTCGGACGGCAAGTAGGGCAACAGTCCCTCGGCGCTCCACGCGGTCGGCTGATCGACGTCCAAACCGCCGGCTCGCAACGCGGCCGGCCAGTCGTCGCGCAGGTCGATGGCGATCGTGCGGAGTTCCGCGGTTGGTGTGGCGCCGAGGCCGGCAAGTGTGCTGGTTTTGAATTCGATCACTTCAGGCTGATCGATCTCGTACACCGTGGTGCCGTCGGGCCAGGGCAGCCGGTAGGCCCGAGTGTCCAAACCCGACGCCAGGATCACCGCCTGCCGCACGCCCGTCTGGGCAGCGGCGGTGAAGAAGTCGTCGAAAAATCTTGTGCGCACCGCCATTTGCTCCGTGCGCGTCTTGCGATTCAGCATCGGGTCATCCTCGAGGCTGAGCTCCCCGTCCAGGATTCGGACGAATGGCGCAAGACCAACCGCGCGCACCAGTGGCTCGGCGAAGGGATCGTCGAGCAGTGGCTCCGGTCCCCGCGAGGCCAATGCGCGCGAGGTCGCCACCATGGTCGCGGTGGCGCCCACACTGGAGGCCAGATCCCAGCTGTCGTCGTGGGTACGTGGCATCGAATGGCTCCTATTTCTTGTCGGTCAGCGTTCCGCTGACGTAGAGACGGTCGGCGAACGGCAGGTCGTCCTCTTCGATCGGCGGAAGTCCGTTGGCCGCGAACATCTCCCGGATGGTGCTGCCGCCCATCTGCCACCCGTGATCGGACAGGTAGACCGCCGCTTCGTTGCGGTGGCCGAAGTAGACCAGCTCGGTCATGTCGAGGTCGAGCCCGTGTTTACGCCAGCGCTCCGAGACCTTCCGCATGCGTTCTTTGACCCGCTCCTCGTGCCCCGGCTTACGGGTGGGTCCACTCTCGGTGGCGACCCGGCTGCGCGGTGCGCTGAGCTCGGTGATGGTGTCCAGCAAGCGATCCTGCGCGTCGGGGGGCAGATAGCCCAGCAGGCCTTCGGCGCTCCAGGCGCTGGGCCGCTCCGGGTCGAAACCGGCCGCCTTCAGCGCGGTCGGCCAGTCGTCGCGCAGGTCGATGGCGACCGCGCGGCGCAGCGCGGTGGGCCGGGCGCCCAGCTCGGCCAGCGTGCGGGATTTGAATTCGATGACCTGCTGTTGGTCGATTTCGTACACCGTAGTGCCGTCGGGCCAGGGAAGCCGGTACGCGCGTGCATCCAGCCCCGACGCCAGGATCACCGCCTGCCTGATGCCCGCGCTGGTCGCGTCGAGGAAGAACTCGTCGAAGAACTTGGTGCGGACCGCCATGTTGTCGGTCATCCGCTGCAAGCCCGCCGGGGCGCCGTCGTTGTCGTCCTCGAGGTCGGCGGGGTTCAGGTCACCGGTGGCCAGCCGCGTGAAGAGGTCCAGTCCCACCGCCCTGACCAACGGCTCCGCATAGGGGTCGTTGATCAGTGGCTGTTCGGCCTTACTGGCCATCGCGCGGGCTGCGGCGACCATCGTGGCGGTTGCGCCGACGCTCGATGCGAGGTCCCAGGTGTCGTCGTCGGTGCGTGCCATCGCTACCCCCTGCAGCAAACGAGTGATTACTTAGCCAATATAACGAGCGTACCATGTCGCCGAATCGCCCTTTATGCAGGGCATATTGCCGAAACCCGCGTGATGGGGAGCCTTTAGCGCAACGCTTTGGCCATGGAGTTTGAGGCGGCGGGCAAGCGGGTGCTGATCACCGGGGCGTCGTCGGGTATCGGGGCCGCGCTGGCCCGGCGATTGGCCGGCCTCGGTGCGGTGGTCGGGTTGGTCGCCCGCCGCTCGGAGCGTCTGGCGGCGGTGCTGGCTGACTGCCGCCGAACCTCGCCGGAGTCGACGATGTGGGTGGTCGATCTGGGCGATGCCGACGCGGTCGACCGGTTCGGGTTGCGCGCCTGGGACGACCTGGCTGGCATCGACGTATTGGTCAACAACGCCGCGACGCCGAAGCGTCGTGTGGTCGAGGCGCTGGATCCGGCCGACGTCGAGGCGGTCATGCGGGTCAACTTCTTCGCCCCGATGCGGCTGACGTTGGCGATTTTGCCCCGGATGCTCCAGCGAGGGCACGGCGTCATCGTCAACGTGTCCAGCGTTGGTGGTCGGCTGGGCATCGTTCACGAAACCGCGTACTGTGCAAGCAAATTCGCGCTATGCGGGTGGAGTGAATCAATGGC
>DASXJI010000571.1:0-7399 GCA_036497495.1 Mycobacterium sp. | reverse complement strand
CGCAGGCCGGCCCGGTAGACAACCTGGTCTTCGTCGTCGGCGGCCTTGGCCTCGTCCACCACGTAGCAGGCGGCCAAGCCGTCAGGCACCGACTCGTCGATATCGATGACGCGGCCCCAGAATTCGGGGTGCTCGAGTGCGAGCGTGCGGCCCAGACCCCACAACACCGCGTGAGCGGGGTTGGCCCGGTCGCCTTCGCTGACCGGCTGGGCATTCCGGGTGAGCAGATACAGTCGCGGCGCGACGCCCATCTCGGCGATGGCAATGGTCAGCCGTCGTGCGGCGTTGAAATACTGGTATCCCGCCTCGCCGTCGAACTGGCCGCCGGTCACCTCGGGTGCGTAGAGCACGTGGGTCACTCCGGCGAGGGCGTCGGTGATCGCCGTCGGGTCGGCGCTTTCGGCCAGCACCGACGTCGGCTCCACCGCTGCGGCGAATTCGTCGCCGAGGACGCGACCGATCTCCGAGCCCAAATCGGAGTCGGTGATCACCAGCCACGAGAGCTCAGCGTCGCCTTTAGCCCCGGACAATTCGCGGGCCGGCCAGGCCAGCTGGCAGTACCACTCCGACGGGATCGGGCCATCCGTCTGCACGCCCGGGTCACCAACGGCGGCAACACGCCTGACCGGCGCGATCGGCCGGGGGTGGACCCAGTGGTGGCCGTGGTGCCACGGCGTGGTCGGCAGCACCGGGTGCGGCTCGACCGGGTGCGGGATCTGGGGCGGATGACTGGTGTGGACGGTATTGAGGTTGGTGTGGAAGCGGACCGCGTCGTCGCCGTCCCGCCATAACGTCCCCACGCTGTGGTGATGGCTGGTGGGATCCAGCGTGTCGCCGACGGCGTGGGTCAGGATCGGATGGGCACTGATCTCGATGAAGGTCCCGTGCTCCTCCGCGGCAGCCGCGACGGCCTGGCTGAGCAACGCCGGCTGACGTACGTTGGCCACCCAGTAGTCGGCATCCAGCATCGGTGACGCGGCGCCCTCGACGACCGTCGAATAGTACGGGATGGTGGGGATCTCGGGAGTCAAATCCTCCAGTGCCGTGCGCAATTCGCCCAGGATCGGATCCATGAACGCGGTGTGCGACGCGACCTCCATGTTGACCCGACGAGCGAAACGGTTCTGCGCGCTCACTGCGGCAATCACCGCGTCGACGGCGGCCACCTCGCCGGCAATCACTGTCTCGCGGGGCGAAATGTAGCCCGCCACACTGACTTCGGGGTAGCCGGCGATCAGCGCCTCGGTTGCCTCGGGGTCGAGCTTCAGCAGCGCGACCGCGCCTTGGCCGGCGAGCTTGGACATCAACTGCGAACGGATGGCGATCACCCGCAGCCCGTCGACGACGCTGAGCGCACCGGCGACCACCGCTGCGGTGACCTCCCCCATCGAATGGCCGATCACCGCATCCGGGTGCACTCCGTAGGAGCGCCACAACTCAGTCAGCGCCAGCTGCAATCCCATCAGTACCGGCTGAACCTGCGCATCGCCGCTGATCGACTCGCCGTTGGCGATGATCTTCTGCAGCGAAAACCCAACCTTTTCGACGAAAATCGGGTCCAGCTCGGCGATCGCCTCGGCGAACACCGGCTCGTCTTCCAGCAACTGCCGACCCATGCCGGCCCAGTGCGAACCCTGCCCCGAGTACACGAACACCGTGCCGGGACTGCACGGCCCGTCGTGCGGGCCGACTACCCCCTCTGCACCATCCGTGTATCGGCCGTCGGCCAGCGCCTGCAACTGGGCCACCGCCTGGGCGCGGTCGCGGATGCAGACGGTGGCGAACTGCGGGTACCGCTCGCGGTGGTAATTGAGCGTGTGGGCGACGTCGGGCAGCCGCACGTCAGCGCCGGCACCCTGCAGCCATTCCGCCAGCGAGCGCGCCTGTGAGGCGATCCGCTCCGGCGACTTGCCCGACAGCACCAGGGTGCTCACTGCCGGGTCGGCCTCACGGATGACCGGTACGGCGGCAGGCGCCTGCTCGATCACCGCATGCGCGTTGGTGCCACCGAACCCGAACGAGGACACGCCTGCCCGCCGCGGGTGATCCGTCTGCGGCCACTCCTGTTGCTCGGCAACCACTTTGAGGCGCAACTGGTCAAAGGGGATATGCGCGTTGGGGGTGCGGAAGTGCAGGTTCTGCGGGATGCTGCCTTTTTGCACCGCGAGCACCGCTTTGATCAAGCCGGCCATGCCGGCCGCGGCCTCGAGATGGCCGATGTTCGTCTTGACCGTGCCGATCAGCAGCGGCGCGTCTTCGGCGCGACCACGTCCCAACACGGTGCCGAGCGCACGCGCCTCGATCGGGTCGCCCAGCGGCGTGCCGGTCCCGTGGGCCTCGACATAGTCCACCTCTTGCGGTGGCACACCCGCATTGGCGTACGCGGAGCGCAGCACCGCCATCTGGGCGGCGGGGTTAGGCGCCAGCAGGCCGTTGGACCGGCCGTCCTGGTTCACCGCCGAACCACGCACGACCGCCAGCACCCGGTCGCCGTCGCGCACAGCGTCGTTCAGCCGCTTGAGCACCACGACGCCGCAGCCCTCGCCGCGGATAAACCCGTCGGCGTCGGCGTCGAACGCGTGGCAGGCACCGGTGGAGGACAACGCGCCGGTCTGGTCGAAGGCACGAACGACCGCGGGCGCCAGCATCAGGTTCACGCCTGCCGCCAGAGCCACATCGGAGTCCCCGACGCGCAAGCTCTGAGAAGCCAGGTGCAGGGCGACGATCGACGACGAGCACGCGGTGTCAACGGTGACCGACGGACCGCGCAGATCCAGGAAGTAAGACAGCCGGTTGGCGATAATGCTCAGCGCGCCACCGGAATTGCTCCATGCGTCGACATTTGTCAGGTCCATTCCGGCCACGTACCCGTAGTCGGTGTAGCACGCGCCGGCGAACACGCCGGTCTGCGAGCGGCGCAAAGTGCTCGGCGGAATGCCTGCGTGTTCCAGTGCCTCCCAAGCGACTTCGAGCAGCATCCGCTGCTGTGGGTCCATCTTGGCGGCTTCGCGGGTGGAGATGTCAAAGAACCCGGCGTCGAATTCGTCGAGGTTGTCCATGTACCCGCCGTAGCGGGTGGTGTGGGCGAGAGTCGCCGCCACCTCCGGGGTGCCGTCGTCGAACGGCGCCCAGCGTTCCGGCGGCACCTCGGTGATCGCATTCTTGCCGTCGCACATGAACTGCCAGAACTCGTCGGGCCCGGAGACGCCACCGGGGAATCGACAGCCCAGACCGATCACCGCGATCGGCTCGTCGAGGTGACCGCGGTCCGGCTCGAGCTCGTCGTCGTGGGCCAACGATTCGGCACCGGTCAGGAACCGGGCCAGGTCGGAAATCGTCGGGTGTTGCCAGAACTCGACAGGTGACACTTTGCGGCCGAGCAGCTCGGTCAACTCGCCGGAGAGCACCACCGCGTCACGCGAGCCGAGACCCAGATCGCTCATCGGGGCGTCGAAGTCAATGTCGTAGAGACTGCATCCGACGTTCGTGACGAGGTAATCAGCCAGCCAGTGCCGTAGAGCATCCTCGTCGTACGACGACGTCATCAGAGACCCCTTTCACTGCCAGCCGGCGCCGACTCCACGCTGTCGAACAGCTCGCTCAGCACGCTGCCGTCCGAATCTCCCAGCACGTCAATATCGCTGTCCAATTCTGTCTGCGGCAAAACCTTTTTAGCCAGGTGTTCCGCGAGTGCCACGATAGTCGGGTAGTTGAACAGCATCGTCGCCGACAGCTCGATCCCGACGAACTGCTCGGTGTCCCGACGAACCGACATCGCCATCACCGAGTTCATGCCCAGCTCAGCGAATGGCCGGTCCAGCTCGAGCTCGGCTTCGGGCATATGCAGTTCGCGCGCGAGGATCGCCCGGAGCCCGTCCTGCAGCTCACGAACGACGTCCTCGGCGGGCATCTCCGACCAGGCCGGTGCGGCCGCCTCGGGCTCGGCGGCCGCTGCGCCGTCCGCCGAGGGCATCGGCGCCATGACCGCTTGGGCGACGTCGTAACGCGCGAGGTGGTCCCAGGCCGCGAAGGCTTCGTCGGCCGTGATGGGCCGCGACCCGAGCCGATCGAGTTCTTGCAGTGCGATCTGCGCCTCGGCGCCGAAGCCGAGACCGCGCCAGGCCACCCAGTCCTGGCTGACGGTGCGGCAGCCCTGCCGGTGGCGCAGCTGGGCCAGTCCGTCGAGGTAGGCGTTGGCCGCCGCGTAGGCGCCCTGACCTGGGACACCGAACACGGCGCCGGCCGCGGCGGTCAGGAACAGGAAGTCGAGGCTGCCTGGCGGGAAGATCTGATGCAGCACCTGTGCGCCCGCGATCTTCGGCCACACCGTGCGCCGCAGGCGGTCTTCCTCGAGCTCGGTGAACAGGTGGGCGTCGGTGACACCGGCGCCGTGGACGACGCCGCGGATCGGCACGGCCCCCTCGGCGTCGCGTTTGGCCAGCAGCGCCTGCATCGCGTCGAGCGATCCGATGTCGAGTGCAACGGCTTCGACCACGACGCCGCGCATCTCCAGCGCCCGGATGGCGTTGATCTTCTGTTGGGTGTCGGTGTCGTTGGCGTCACTGTCCCAGTCGCGGCGGGGTGGCAACGCGGTGCGGCCGGCCAGGATCACCCGGCGCGCGCCGTGGTCGGCGAGCCAGCCGGCCGTCAGCAAACCGAGCGCACCCAGACCACCGGTAATCAGGTACGCCGCATCCGGGCCGCATCGCAGCGGCTGGTGCACCGGCTTGCCGGACACCGGCGCGAGCGCCGGTGTCAGGAACTCGCCGTCGCGCAGCGCCAGAATCGACTTCGCAGGCGTGCGGAGAACAGTGGACAGCGCCGGCACCAGATCAGCGACGTCGGCGCCGTCCGGCAGGTCGATCAGGCCGCCCCACAATTGCGGCTGCTCGGCCCGGATGACCCCCGCGGTTCCCCACATCGGGCTTTGGGCGACCGCGGCGTCCGAACTGCCCTCGCGAACACCGCGAGTGACGATCCACAGCGTGACCGGGTGGCTTTCGTCGCGCTCGGCGAGCTTTCCGACCAGATCGACCAGCTCCATCGACATGCGCACCGCGCCGTCGACATCGCCTTCACCGGAACGGGATTCGGCGACGTAGAGCACGTAGCGGGTGTCGGCAACGGCTGCCGACGTATAGCCGGCGTGAGTCAAGCCATCGCGAAGTGCACCGGCAATGTCGTTCTCGCCCAGCACCGCAACGGTGCTCGGGCCGGCAGTCAGATGGTCGTCGTGGCCTTCGACGGGCAACGGCTGCCAGTCGACCGCGTGCACCATCGCGGCAGGATCGTCGTCGCGGTCGGCACCCGCGCTCGAATCCACTGCCGCGTAACGAAGTCCGCTCACTTCGACACTCGTGCTGCCATCAGGTGCGATGACCGCGATGTCGACGACGAGCTCTTCTTCGTTGCCGCCGCGCCGACGAACCTCGACGCGGCCACGCGGGTCGGCGAGCTCGGCGTCAAACCGGACGTCCGCGACCGAGGACGGCACCATCAGTCGCGGATTCTCGCTGTCCAGCAGTCGGCCGATGTGAATAGCGGCGTCCAACAACGCAACTGACGAGGCCTGGGTCAGCTCGACGTCGGCGCGCAACTCGCCGGCCGTCGACCGGCAGGAGCCGATCGACCATCCGAACGGACGACCCTCACTGCCCCACGTCTGCCACAGCGAGGTCACCGAGTCATCGGCGAAATCGCCGTCGGCGACCAGCGGACCGGGTACCGCAGGGGCCGCCGGGTGATCGTCCGAGCCGCGGGCGATGCGGGCAGTGACGTGCCGGATCCAGTGCTGCGCGGAACCACCGGCGCTCGACGACACGGTCACGGATGCCCCGTCGGCGACCACCTGAATGACGCGTGGTTCGTCGACGACGATCGGGTACTCGAAGCGGATGTCGGACAGCGCCGATCCGCCACATTCGGCGGCGGCTCCTGAAAGTGTCTGCAGCAGAACTGATATCGGGATGATTTCGACACCGTTGTTATGGTGCGAACCGGGATACGGCTTGGCCGTGGGGGTCAGACGCGCCTGCCACAGATGCGTCGGCGGTGTAGCGGCAACCGGAATATGCCGACCCAGCAGCGTGCCGAACTGCGGCGCAGATTCGGCGGTCTTCACGAATTCCTCGGCGCTGATCCAATGTTGGGTGTGGTGCCATGGCGCGCTCGGCAGAACCGGATGCGGCTCGGGCGGATGCGGCAGTGTGGGCGGACGCAGCACGTGCGTGCTGTTGAGGTTGGTGTGGAAGCTCACCGTGTCGTCGCCCTTGCGCGACAACGTTCCAACGCTGTGATGGTGCACCGACTCCAGCGTTTCGGTGACGGCGTGCGTCAGGGTGGGGTGCGGGCTGATTTCGATGAAGGTGGCGTGTTGCTCGGCGGCAACGCTGATGGCCTGGTGCAGCCGAACTGGCTGACGCACATTGGCAACCCAGTAGTCGGCGTCCAGGGCCGGCGTATCGCCCGCGCCGGAAACGGTGGAGATGAACGGAATCGTCGGCGGCTTGGGCGTCAGATCGGCTAGCGCCGAACGTAATTCGGTCAAGATGGGATCCATCAGCGGGGTATGCGAGGCGACTTCCATGTTCACCCGCCGGGCGAACCGCTCCTGTGCGCTCACGGCATTGATCGCCGCGTCGACCTGTGCCACCGCGCCGGCGATCAGGGTTTGCCGCGGCGACAGGAAGCCGGCCAGGCTCACCTCGGGGTAGTCGGCGAGCAGCTTTTCGGCGGCGTCGGCGTCCATCTCCAGCAGACCCACCGCGCCTTGGCCGGCCAGCTTCGACATCAGTCGCGAACGGATCCCGATGACCCGCAGGCCCTCACTGGGGGTCAGCGCCCCGGCCACCACGGCCGCGGTCACTTCTCCCATCGAATGTCCAATCACCGCATCAGGTTCCACACCGTATGAACGCCACAACGCGGTCAACGCCAACTGTAAGCCCATCAGCACCGGCTGGACGCGGGCGTCGCCGGTCACCCGCCGGCCCTCGGTCAGCACTTGCTGCAGGGAGTACCTCATGTGCTCGAGGAATAACGGCTCCAGCTCGTCGACCGCTGCGGCGAACGCCGGCTCGTCGGCCAATAATTGCCGGCCCATCCCGGGCCACTGTGATCCCTGGCCGGAATACAGAAAGACCTTGCCCGGTTTGCACAACCCTTCGTGAGGTCCGGCCAGGCCGATCGCTGACTGGCCGGCCGCCAATGCCTGCAGCCCGGCGACGGCGTGGGCGCGATCGCGCGCGGCCACCGTTGCGAAGGACTTGTGGTGGGTGCGGTGGTGGTTGAGCGTGTGGGCGACATCGGTCAGCGACACCGCGGCGCCCTCGCCGATCATCCAGTCGGCCAGAGTCTGCGCTGTTGACGCGATCCGCGCACGGGACTTGCCCGATACCAC
>DASXJI010000570.1:0-2208 GCA_036497495.1 Mycobacterium sp. | reverse complement strand
GTCAACTTCAGTCTGTCAGTTTTCGGCGGGGTGAGTAACCACGCGGATGCGACCCTCGTTCAAGGCGAAAAAATTCTGCACGTCGATATCACGCAGGCCTACCTGGTGTCGATAACGAACAATTATGCGTACGACAGCTGTACCGCATACCTCTTGGCAAATGTGGAGACGGCGCCGACGTCGTAATGAACGAGAAGGCGGGTAATTGAAAGGCGGAGAGATGACTGCGGTAGAAGTTTCAATTGTTCATGATCACGCCGGGCGCATTATCTCGGTCTCGCAGTTCGCCGCAGGCGTCCGAGCAATGGTCCTCGGCGGCGAGGGACGACCGGTGTTCATGACCACGGTCGATCATGAGGTCGTCCCGGAATTGATTCGCACCCACAAGATCGATATTGAGCGTGGCTGTCTGGTTGAAATCGCCGACGACATTTCGGGCGCTTCTTCGGACGCCGCTCATGACC
Organism: Mycobacterium sp.; assembly: GCA_036497495.1. Lineage (GTDB taxonomy): Bacteria > Actinomycetota > Actinomycetes > Mycobacteriales > Mycobacteriaceae > Mycobacterium. The sequence goes on along the minus strand of DASXJI010000570.1, from coordinate 1,744 downwards.
GCGCCGCGCTGTCCGCAATGTTGCTTCTTCGGCAAGACCACGACTGAGGGTCGCGCCGTAATCCTGTGGAGCCTAGGAGATTCGAACTCCTGACATCTGCCTTGCAAAGGCAGCGCTCTACCAACTGAGCTAAGGCCCCTCGCGTCGACCGTCCATCTGGTCGGCTGCCACGTGCCACACCTCGACACCGCGTTGAGACCGGATCACCACCGCCAGCACCGCGATCGCTGCCAGTGGCAACACCAGTCTCACGAAACGTCTTGGCGAACACATGGTTGTGGGCCTAGGAGGACTCGAACCTCCGACCTCTTCGTTATCAGCGAAGCGCTCTAACCGCCTGAGCTATAGGCCCGCACACGTACACGGACGAGCGACGAGATTACCGCACCGGAGCGTCCGCGCCCAAAACGCTAGTCCCGGTCGGCCAGCGTCACCTCGACGCCGCCGATCAAGTCGGTGGTCAGGTTGTAGATGAACGCGCCGATGGTGGCCGCGGCGGTGAGCAGGACGATGTTCACCAGGCCGATCAGGATCGCCGCGCCGAAGATGGTGCCGCTGGAGACCAGCTCCGCGCTGCCGCTGGCGTTGTTCAGCAGATCCCCGACGTTGCTGTTGAGCTTGCTCCACACGCCCATGCCGCCGAGCACCAGATACAGGAACGCCACCGCGATCATCCAGACGAAGAAGAGCGCCACCGACAGCACCGCGGACACCTTCAAGGTGCTCCACGGATCGACGCGCCGGATCTGCATGCTGGCCCGGACCGGGCCGACCGGCCGCGACGATACCTGGATGCGGCCTTTCGATCGAACCGGCGCGGTCATCGGCTCGTCGGGTCGGTCATCGGCCGACTTACGTTGTCCCGCACGGGGTATCGGCCCGGACAGGTCGGGTAGCTCGCTGGCGTAGGCATCGCTTTGCCGACTCTCGTTCTGCGCGGGAGCCGGTGCGGGCTCGGCCTCGGGTGGTGGTGTTCTGGTCGCGCCCGGCGCCGCCGTGCCCGAGATGAACCGGTTCAAGCGAGCCTCGGCGTTGGGGCTCGCAGTGCGCCGGCCGGACTGGCGCTGTTGGGCCGGCGACGGGCGGGCAACGGGCCGCGTGCGCGGCGTCGCGGGTGCGTCGGAGACGGAGCGGTGGCCGGCCGGACCGTCGCCCTGACCGGTGTGACCCGGCTCGTTCGGTGAAGTCACCCGCAGCTCCTAACTGTGCCTGCCGGCCGCCGAGGCGGTCGGCGGTCGCCTACGCCTCGGCGTCCGAGTTCTCGCCGTCGACGGCTTCCTCGGCCTCTTCGGCGTTACGGGCGATGGCTAACAGTGTGTCGCCCTCACCCAAGTTCATCAATCGAACACCCTTGGTCTGCCGGCCGGCCTTGCGGACCTGCTTGGCTTTTGTCCGGATCACCCCGCCGCCGGAAGTGATCGCGAACACCTCGCTGTCGTCGTCGACGATCAGCGCACCTACGAGCTTGCCACGGCGGGTGTCGTACTGGATCGTCAAGATGCCCTTACCGCCCCGGCCCTGCGCGGTGTACTCCTCGATCGCGGTGCGTTTGGCATAGCCGCCAGCGGTTGCGACCAGCAGGTACGTGCCTTCGCGGACCACATTCAGCGACAACAGGTAGTCGTCGGTATTGAACCGCATGCCCTGCACGCCCGAGGTCGCCCGGCCCATCGGCCGCAACGCATCGTCGGTCGCGGAGAACCGGATCGACTGGCCATTGGCCGAGACCAGCAGCAGATCCTCC
>DASXJI010000569.1:0-3704 GCA_036497495.1 Mycobacterium sp. | reverse complement strand
GCGTCGTATCGGGCCGATCGGTATGTCGGAGGAGAAGGACGAGGCCACCATGGCCGAGGAGCAGGCCCACCTGGAGGCCGGCCACGTCGACGGCGGTGTCGAGGAGGTCGAGGGCGTGCCGCCGCAGATCCTGGCCACCCCGGGGATGCCGGAGCGCAAGGCGGTCGGCCGTCGCCAGGCCCGGGTCCGGGAGAACCTGCACCTGCTGCCCAAGGACGCGCAGGAAGCCATCCTCGAGTCGTTCGATGCCAACGGGGCTCAATCCGATACTCGCTCCCGGCACCGCGATGAGGACCCCGACACCGCATCGATCCCCGCCCAAAGCCGGTATTAGACAAATGGCGCGCCATCGCCTGACCGCACATGTCGAACGACCGGCTGTGGCGTTCAGATCGCATATGTACTCAGGCGTTTCGAGGTTCAACCAGTTTCACCGGGCGACTTTGCTTCAGCGGGCAATCCGTGTGGCGCGGGTCCAAATGCTGAGCGTCGCTACGCTAACTCCACTGGTGCTCGCTTGCGCCGTCAGCGGCGGGGCGCGGCAACTCCTCCCCGCACGCACACCGGCTTCGCCCGCAGTTGTTTCGCCGGCGGTTGTGGCCGTCGCGGGTAATCAGTCTCGCCCGGTCATTGTCGCGGCGGTGCGACCACCGGTCAGCTTCCGCATTGCGGCGGCCACCAAATCGGCTCCGCCGCCCGTCGCAGTGGTGAATTCGCCTAGTGCAGTCGGCATTCCGTCGATGGCCCTGGCTGCCTACCGTAACGCCGAGCAAAAGATCGCGGCGTCTGATCCTGGCTGCGGGATCAGTTGGAATTTGTTGGCCGGTATCGGACGTATCGAATCCGGACACGCCAACGGCGGTGCCACTGATGCCCGCGGTACCGCAGTGCGGCCGATCTATGGACCGGCGCTGGACGGCACGCTGCCCGGAAACGACGTCATTGTCCAGAGTGGCGCCGGTGGTCAAGTCAGCTACGCGCGCGCGATGGGCCCGATGCAGTTCCTGCCGGGAACGTGGGCACGATATGCCTCTGACGGCGACGGCGACGGCATCGCCGACCCCCAGAACCTTTACGACTCAACGCTGGCCGCCGCGCGGTATCTGTGCAGCGGCGGACTGAACTTGCGAGATCAGTCTCAGGTCATGGCGGCGATCTTGCGCTATAACAACTCGATGTCCTACGCCCGCAATGTGTTGGGCTGGGCCGCGGCGTATGCCACCGGCGTGGTTCCGGTAGACCTGCCACCAGTGACCGGGCCAGCGCCGCCGCTGGCTGACCGGCATCTGGAGAATCCAGAGGGGCTCGGTCCGGGTTTGCCCCTCAACGTCCACGGTCTAGCGTCCACCGACCCGCTGGCCCAAACGCCGTTGATCGACTTCGGCCCACCGGCGATGCCTGCCCCGCAACCGATCTCACCGTCCCAGTCGGCTGTCCCGGACACCCCCGGTTGCACAGTGATCTGTATCGAGTCCCAAAGCGCAACAACACAACAGGCGCCGTGACGAAGTGAGGTGGGTATGAGGGGACGATCGTTTTTCTCGCGATTGCTATTGGCGGCGGTGTTAGGGGTGGCGTCGGGCACTGTCACGGAGGTCATCTCGCCCACCGGCTGGGCTCGTGCGGCCGCCGTCGAAAATCTGATGGTGCCGTCAGCGGCCATGGGTCGCGACATACCCGTGACTTTCATGGCGGGCGGGCCACACGCTGTCTATTTGTTAGACGCGTTTGATGCTGGGCCGGAAGTCAGCAACTGGGTGACCGCTGGACATGCGATGAATACGCTTGCCGGCAATGGGATCTCGGTTGCCGCGCCGGCGGGCGGCGCTTACAGCATGTACACCGATTGGGAGCAGGACGGCAGCAAGCGGTGGGAGACTTTTCTGTCGAGCGAACTCCCCAACTGGTTGGCCGCAAATAAGGGTCTCGCCCCCGGCGGTCACGCGGTCGTCGGCGCCGCACAAGGCGGGTACGCAGCGATGGCTTTGGCCGCCTTCCACCCCGATCGCTTTGGCTACGCCGGATCGATGTCCGGTTTCCTATACCCATCCAGCACGAACTACAACGGCCCGATCCTGGCCGGCCTGCAGCAGTTCGGCGGGGTTGATGGCAACGGTATGTGGGGAGCGCCGCAATTGGGCCGGTGGAAGTGGCACGACCCGTACGTGCACGCCGCGCTGCTCGCGCAAAACGACACCCGCATCTGGGTCTACTCCGCAAAATCCGGAGCCAGCGATCCTGCGGCCGTGCTGGGCTACCCCGATCAGGCGACAGGATCAAACCTGGAGTTCTACCAGCAGTACCGCACCGTCGGCGGGCACAATGGCCACTTCGACATCGCGGTCGGTGGTGACAACGGCTGGGGCTCGTGGTCGGGCCAGTTGGGCGCCATGTCCGGCGACATCGCTGCTGCCATCCGTTAGCGTGTCGCGCTGACTCGCGCCAGCCCGTCGAGTCCGCGGACGCTCCAGCCCCATTCGTCGATCACGTCCAGGCTGAGGCTGTCGCCGCAATAACCATCAGCGCATCGACGCTGGTACGGACATGACGAAGGGAGCGTGAAACAAGGCCCTGGTGTTGATGACGTGTTGATGCGATCAACACCGTTGCGTATCCGCAGGTCGATCGAGGTTGTTTCGCGTCGTTTCGCGTAGTCGAATCCCGCATTTCCGCAGTTCACGCCGTTTGATGCGCCTGGTTCGATTCCCGGCAGCTACACCAGGGAAAGCTGGTCAAGGCCACAAGCCTTGGCCAGCTTTCTTTTTCGGCGCAGGGCGGTACGAGGAGCCTACGCCCGCGGTCAGCGCAGTCGACCTTCGACGAAGACGCTTTCCGGGATTGCGGCGTCGAGGCCGTCGGGTGCGGCCCGGTTGCTGGCGGCCATCAGATCGTCTGCGCTCGTCGCCGAGGTGACGGACCATCCGTGCGCTCGCAGCCAGTCGACAACCTCGGTGCGCTCACCCTCATAGAGCAGGTTGCCGGACTCGGTGATGTCTTTGCCGCCCAGCTTGACCGCGACGTTCCGATAGAGTTCCGCCTGCTCTTCGCGGCGCGCGAAACTATCTGTGCTGAAGAACTCGTTGGTGAACGCTTCGACGGCGACACGGCTCCCGGGCGCGCTGAGCGACTGGATCCGGTCCAACAACAGGTCCTGGGCCTCGGCTGTCAGATAGGGCAACAGGCCCTCCGCCGACCACGCCGTGGGAACCGACGCGTCAAAGCCGGCCTCCGTCAAGGCTTTTGGCCAGTCCAGACGCAGATCGATGCCAACGCTGACGTGGGAAGCAATCGGGTCGACCGCGTGAGATTCCAGTGTGCCGGTCTTGAATTCCAGCACCTTGGGTTGGTCGATCTCGTAGACCACGCATCCGGCCGGCCAGGCGAGCCGCCACGCGCGTGAGTCCAGACCGGCCGCCAGGATGACGACCTGCCGGATACCGTCGGCGGCTGCCGCCAGAAAGTAGTCGTCGAAGAACTTCGTCCGGCACGCCGTGTAGCCCAGCATCGCCTGCATCCGGTTCTCGAATTGTGGATCGACATCGACCAATTGGGCCGGCAGTTCATCGTCCAGGTAAACCCGCCAGATGCCGTCGCCGGCCGCTTCGAGGAACAGTCTTGCGTAGGGATCGCTGATCAGCGGATCGGCGCTTTGGGTCTCTTTCGCCCGCCCTCCGGCAACCCCCAATGCGGTGGCACCCACGCTT
>DASXJI010000568.1:0-5799 GCA_036497495.1 Mycobacterium sp. | reverse complement strand
CGAGCCAGGCGTTACCGGTCGCGTAGGCCAGCTGGCCGGGCAGGCCGAGCATGGTGGCCATCGACGAGAAGCCGACCCACCAGTCCATGTCCTTGTCGGCCGTCGCGGCGTTGAGCCGCAGCGCACCGGCGACCTTCGGCGTCCAGACCCGCTCGAGGCCTTCCCGGGTCAGCGCGCTCACCAGACTGTCGCCTGTTACACCGGCGCCGTGCACGAGTCCGCGCAGCGGCTTGCCGGTCTCTTCGGCCGCGGCCACCAGTCGCTCCGCGGTGCCTGCGGTGGCGATGTCGCCGGCGACGAAGACGACGTCGCTGTCCAGGCTCGCCATGTATGCGCGCTGCTCGTCGGAGGGCTCGCTGCGGCCGTTGAGCACGATCCGGCCCGCGCCGCGCTCCACCAGCCAGCGCGTGACGACGGTGCCCAGGCCACCCAGGCCGCCGGTGATGATGTAGGAGCCGTCCGCACGGACCACCGCGTCGTGGTGGCCGCCGTCCAGCGTCGCCCGCACCAGCCGCTCGACGTAGCGGCCGTCCTCACGCAGCGCGACCACGTCGTCGCCGGTCGATGCCGCCAACTCATTCGTCAGCGCAGCGACGAGGTCACCGGCGCTGCCCACATCGAGCAGGGTGGCACCGAGGTCCGGCTCGCCGGCCAGGACGCGGGCCGCTTCGCCGGGAAACCGCCAGTTGCGGATGAGACCTTTGAGCGCGCCGATCGCCGGGTCGCCGGGCTCGTTGTCGCGAACCGACAACCCGTCGCGGGTGACCAGCCACAACCGCGGCGACTTGCCCTTCTCACCGTTGCGGCCACTGACGGCCGCGTGAGCGGCGGCCGAGATCTGCACGATCAAGTCTTGTGCGCGGCTCAGCGCGGCATCGGCGTCGGCGCCGTCGAACGCGCGCTTCGCCGGCAGCACGACGATGCCCACCGGCGGGAACTGCGAATCGTCGCCGGCCTTGGCGAAGGCTTCGGCCACTGCGGAGTCGTCGGCCAACGCCGCGCTGATCACACGCCGAGTCGGCGACGTGAACCGCGTGGTGATCTCCGCCGCGAGTGCCGTTGTCTCCGTATCAGATTCGGCCAACACCACCCAGGTACCGTCCGCCATCACATCGCCGTGCGGCGCTGGGTTCTGCACCCATGCGGCGTCGAAGACCTTCTGCTCCAACGACAGCGGCACACTGGCCAGATCCACCGGCTTCAGCGTGATGCCGGTCAGCTCCGCGACCGTGGCCCCGGTGTCGTCGGTGAGAACGATGTGGCCCCCGCGTCCGCTCTGCCCCTGTTCGACCAGTTCGGTGTGGCTACGTACCCGGCCGCGGATCGGGCCGAACACCCGGATCGTCTCCACCGACACCGCCTGATACGACGTCTCGTCCGATTCCGCGGGGGTGGCGGCGGCCAGTTGCCGCAACGCCGCATCGAGCAGCACCGGATGGATCCGGTACTCGGGGTGGTCGGCGACCTCGTCGGGCAGCACGATCTCGGCACCTTCACCGTCCTGCTTGCCGGCCGGCGCGCCGACCAGGTCGATGTCGGCCACCGCGTAGCGGGACCAGCTGCCGCCGGCCGAGCGGGCCTGGATCTCAACGCGATTCACGTCGGGGCCTAGCGAAAGCTGTGTCGTGACGCGGGTCTGAGCGTCCAGGATCAGCGGCCGCTCGATCTTCAGCGCCGTGACGACGGACGCGCCGAGAGCCTGGCCGGCTGCGGCCAACGCCATCTCGGCGAAGCCGGCCACCGGGACGACCGCCCGGCCCTGAATCGTCTGATCGGCCAGCCATGGCAGCGTCTCGACACCGATGTCGGTCTGCCACACATGCTCATCACCGGAAGGCATCTCGACGTGCGCGCCGAGTAGCGGGTGGACATTGGTCAGCCGTTGTCCGGCCGGCTTCTTTTCGACCCAGTAGCTGGCGTGCAGCCACGGCGACGCGGGTATGTCGACGCGGCGCCGACCGTCGGTGTCGGGGGCCGTCACGCCGAGCGTCGCGAGCTGCTCGTGGACAGAGAGTGTTTCGTCGTCGCCGCGCTTCATCGCCGCGGTGACGTTGAAGCGATCGCGCGACGACACCGAGGCGAGCGTCTCGCCGATGCCGTGGGTGAGCAAGGGGTGCGGGCTGACCTCGATAAATGTATGGTTTCCGTGCTCTTCAAAGGCTTTCGCGACCGCCTGGCTGAACCGCACCGGGTTACGAAGGTTACCCACCCAGTAGTCGGCGCTAAAACTCGGCACTTCGCCATCACCGGCCGTGCTGACCAACGGAATCCGCGGCGTCATCGGCTTCACATCCGACAACGCTTCTTTGAGCTCGGCCAGGATCGGGTCCACCGTCGGATGATGCGAGGCCACATCCACCTCGACGCGACGGGCAAGGAGACCTTGCGCGTCGACCGCCTCGATCGCGGCGTCGACCTGATCGGGCGGGCCGGCGATCACCGTCTGCTCCGGGGCGGCATACACCGCCACCGTGACGTCGGGGTACTGCCCGACCAGCTTCTCGGCTTCCTGGGCGCCCAGCTCGACCAGCGCCATCGCGCCCTGGCCGGACAGCCGCGACATCAACTTCGACCGGGTGGCAATGACTTTCAGCCCGTCGGCCGGGCTCAATGCACCCGACGCCACCGCCGCGGTCACCTCGCCCATCGAATGCCCGATCACCGCATCGGGCTCAACACCATAAGAGCGCCACAACGCCGTCAACGCCAACTGCATACCCACCAACACCGGCTGAATACGCTCGATACCCACCACCGGCTCACCGGCCAGCAACACATCACGCAACGAAAAACCCACCTGCGCAACAAAATCAGGCTCCAACTCGGCCACCGCCGCAGCGAACGCCGACTCATCGGCCAACAACTGCCGACCCATCCCCGCCCACTGTGAACCCTGACCCGAATACACGAACACCGTGCCCGAACCGTGCGGCTTCTCGCGGGGCTCCACCACGCCGGTCGCGGATTCGCCTGCGGCCAGCGCACGCAGTCCGGCAACTGCTTCGGCACGGTCACGGGCGGACACGGTTCCGAAGCTGCGGTACCGGCCGCGGTAGTTGTTGACGGTGTGGGCGACGTCGGCCAGTGCCACGTCGGCACCCTCGCCGTCCATCCAGTCGGCGAGCATCGCGGCGATCGGCCCGATGCGCGCGGGGGTCTTCCCGGAGACCACCAGTGTGCTGATCGACGGTTCTGGTTGTGCGGCAACCGGTTCCGGGGCAGGCGCCTGCTCGACGACGACGTGCGCGTTGGTCCCGCTGACCCCGAAGGACGACACGCCTGCCCGGCGCGGCCGGTCGACTGCGGGCCACGGCATGCCGTCGGCGGCGATAGTGAACTTCGACGCTCCGGCCCCGGCATTCGGGGTCAGCTCGGTGAAGTGCAGGTGCGGCGGAATGTAGCCATGGTTCATGCTGAGCACGGTCTTGATGAAGCCGGCGATACCCGCGGAGTTCTCCAGGTGGCCCAGGTTGGTCTTGACCGAGCCCAATACCAGTGGCGCCGACTCTTCGCGATCGCCGAAAACCTGGCTGAGGGCGTCGAGTTCGATCGGGTCACCCAGCGCGGTGCCAGTGCCGTGCGCCTCGATGTAGTCGATCTCCGACGGCCGCAACCGCGCCGACGTCAGCGCCGCCCGCAAAACCGCCTGCTGGGCCGGACCGCTGGGCACGGTCTGCCCGCTGCTCGGACCGTCCTGGTTGACGGCCGAACCCCGAACCACCGCCAGCACCGAATCCCCGTCGCGCACTGCATCGCTGAGGCGCTTGAGGACGATCACGCCGCAGCCCTCGCTGCGCACATAGCCGTTGGCGGCCGCGTCGAAGGTCTTGCACTGGCCGTCGGGCGCCAGCATGCCCCACCGCGAACACGCGATGCTGTTCTCCGGAGTCAAGATCAGGTTGGTTCCGGCGGCGAGCGCCAGATCCGTTTCGCGCCGGCGCAGGCTCTGGGTAGCCAGGTGGATGGCGACCAGCGACGACGAGCACGCGGTGTCGAGTACCACAGCCGGGCCGTGCACGCCAAGGAAGTACGACAGCCGTCCCGCGGCGAAGTTCGACGCATTGCCGAACGGCAGGTACGGGTCGAAGTCCTCCGGGCGTATCCCACCGTCAGTCGACAGCCAGTAGTAGTCGCTGGTGGTCAGACCGACGTAGATCCCGGTCTGGGTGTTGCGAATCGCCTTGGGGGTGACACCGGCGTTTTCCAGTGCCTCCCAGGAGACTTCGAGGAGCAGTCGTTGCTGGGGATCCATCGCGACCGCTTCGCGCGGGGAGATCCCGAAGAACTCGGCGTCGAATTCGTCGGGCCGCCAAGAGGTGAGGAATCCACCCTCCCGGTTGCAGATCGTGCCTGGCCGGGTGTGGTCGGAGGAGAAGTACGCGTCGGCGTCCCAGCGGTCCTCGGGCACCCGGATCACGCCGCTGACTCCGTCGTGCAGCAGCTGCCAGTAGTCGGCCGGGGTGCTCACCCCACCAGGGAGACGGCAGGCCATCCCGACCACAGCGATCGGTTCGACGTCGGCCTTTTCGGCGATCTCCAGCCGAGCCGTCAGATCATCGATCTTGCGTAGCGCCTCGGTGATGATCGCCCGACGATCTGGCGGTGCAGTCATCCCGCTCAACCCAGCCTTTCAGAAAGCTCTTTGAGGAGTTCGTCGTCGCTGAAGTCCTCGTAGTCGTCCGCGCTTTCGTCCTCGGCCGCTTCCGCTACCTCCGGAAGCATGCTGGCCAAGTAATCCGACAGCGCCTCGACCGTCGGGTAGTCGAACACCACTGACGCGGGAAGCGTCTCGCCCAGGCTGTCCGAGAGGGATCGCTGAAGGGTCACGCTCATCAGTGAATCCATCCCGGACTGGAAGAAGCCCGCCGTCGGGTCGAGTAACTGAGACGACGCCAACCCCATCGCCGAGACGACCTGCGCGGTCACGTGATCGACCAGAATACCGTGGCGCCGCGTCGGTTCGGCGTCGCGCAACGCATCCCGGAATTCGGTGCTGCGCGCCGCCGGACTGTCCACACTCTCGCCAGTGGTCACCAGGTTGTCGACGATGCGCAGGGCCGCCCTGGTGCGATACGCCGCGGCCAGCAAGGCCCAGTCGGCGGCGGCGACGGTCGGCCGTGCCGGGGCACCGGGGCCGGTGAGCAACGGCAGCGCCTGGATCGCGACCTCGTCGGCCATCGGCTCCAGACCCGAAGCGAGCGTGACCTGACGCTCTTCCTCGGATTGGCCGTCGGACAACGACTTCCAGAGTCCCCAGTTGATCGCGGTAGCCGGAAGACCGGCGGCCCGGCGGGCCAGGGCGAAGGTGTCCAGGAACGTGGTCGTCGCCGTGTAGTGCGCCAGCCAGCGTGATCCGGTCAGCCCGGAGATCGACGAGAACAGCACGAACTGATCCAGCGAGTGACGCAGCGACAGCCGGTGCAACAGCGACACCACGTCCAGCTTCGGCCGGAACATCGCGGTGACATCGTCACTTGTCATGTCCAGCAACGTGATCGGGCCACCGCCGAACGCTGCCACGTAAATGCCGGCCAGCCGTGGAAGGTCGGCACCGAAGCGGTCGAACAGCGCGCTCATCGCAGACTCGTCCGCGGCATCGGCGGCTGCCGTCACCACAGTGGTGCCGGCCGGCGCCAGGCGGGCGGCCAGATCGTCGAGGCGCGAACCGGGGTTGCGTGATACCGCGACGACGGTGCCCGCTCCCGAGTCGGCAAGCTGCTGGATCAGGTGCGGTCCGATGTTGCCAGTCGCGCCGATAACCAGATAGCTGCTGTCCTTGGACAATTCGGCAGGGGAGGT
>DASXJI010000567.1:0-4223 GCA_036497495.1 Mycobacterium sp. | reverse complement strand
TCGGGGTGTCGCACCTGTATCTTTCGCCGATTCTCACCCCGGTCACGGGGTCCGGGCATGGCTACGACGTCACCGACCCGACGACGGTGTCGCCCGAACTCGGCGGCGCAGAGGGTCTGGCGCGGCTGTCGGCCGCGGCACACGCCCGTGGCATGGGTCTGATCGTCGACGTTGTCCCCAATCACGTCGGCGTGGACCAGCCGATGCAGAACCCGTGGTGGTGGGATGTGTTGCGGCACGGCCGATCATCGGCCTACGCAACGTTCTTCGATATCGACTGGGAGCTTGGCGACGGCCGGGTTTTGCTGCCGGTGTTGGGTTCTGACGACGACGTTGCTGACCTGACTGTGGACGGAGACGTGCTGCGCCTCGGCGATCTGGCGTTCCCCATCGCACCCGGCACCGATGACGGGACCGGCCCGCAGGTGCACGACCGCCAGCATTACCAGCTTGTCGGGTGGCGCCGCGGTGTGGTCGGATACCGGCGGTTCTTCTCTATCACCTCACTCGCCGGGCTGCGACAGGAGGACAACGCGGTGTTCGACGCCAGCCACGTCGAAGTGCGCCGGTGGTTCGCCGAAGGACTGGTCGACGGTGTGCGCATCGATCATCCGGACGGATTGTTCGACCCGGCTGGATATTTGACCTGGCTTCGGGAACTGGCCGGGCCCGAGGCGTGGATCGTGATCGAGAAGATCCTCGCCGTCGACGAGGCGCTGGAACCGACGCTGCCGGTCGATGGCACCACCGGCTACGACTCGCTGCGCGAGGTGGGTGGTTTGTTCGTCGACCCAACCGGGGCCGCAGCACTGACGGCGCTGTACGAGTCGACCGGCATCGATTATTCCGCGACGCCCGCGGTGCTGCGCGACCTCAAAGCGGCCGTGGCCACCGACACGCTCGGCAGCGAACTGGCCCGGCTGTGTCGCGCCATCGTTGCCGCCGCCGGCGCCGATCATCCGCAGCTCCCCGACGCCGTGGCGGGACTGCTCGGTCACATCCACGTATACCGCTTCGACTACCCGGGCCTGTCCGCCACACTGTCGACCGCGCTGGCCGAAACCGAGTCTGTTGCACCACACCTGCAGCAACCGCTGCAGATCGTGGCTGCGGCGTACGCACGCGGAGGAGAACCCGATGCACGACTGCAGCAGTTGTGCGGCGCGGTCACCGCGAAGTCGGTCGAGGATTGCCTGTTCTATCGCGACGCTCGCCTGGTCTCGCTCAACGAAGTCGGCGGCGAGCCGGCCCGATTTGGTGTCGGCGCGGCGGAATTCCACGCCAGTGCCGCCACCCGGGCGTGGTTATGGCCGCACGCGATGACGGCGCTGACGACCCACGACACCAAGCGCGGTGAAGACGTCCGAGCTCGCATCGGGGTGCTGTCGCAGGTGCCGTCGTTATGGGCCGAGTTCGTCGGCCGCTGGGAGACGATCGTGCCCTCCCCCGACCGCGCCACCGGATTGTTCCTGTGGCAGAACATCTTCGGGGTCTGGCCGGTGAGCGGCGAGATCACCGACGAACTGCGGGATCGGCTGCACGCCTATGCCGAGAAGTCGATCCGGGAAGCGGCATTGCACACCAGCTGGAACGATCCCGACCCTGACTTCGAAGACGGCGTGCACGGTTGGGTGGACGCCGTCCTCGACGGTCCCGTTGCCGCACAGCTCACCGAACTGGCCAACCAGCTCAACACCCACGCCGAGAGTGACGCGCTGGGCCAGAAGCTGCTGGCGCTCACGGCGCCCGGTGTCCCCGACGTGTACCAGGGCACCGAGCTGTGGGACGACAGTCTGGTTGACCCCGATAACCGTCGCGCCGTGGACTACGCCACCCGGCGCGAAGCATTGAAGTCTTTGCAGCACAAGAAACTCCGTATCGTCAAAGCGGCTCTACAGGTGCGGCGCGCCCGGCCGGAAACCTTCTTAGCGGGCAGTTACCATCCGGTGCTTGCCGCCGGAGTCGCTGCAGATCATGTGGTGGCGTTCCGTCGCAATGATGATGTGCTGGTTGCAGCGACGCGTTGGACGGTACGACTTGCTGAAACCGGTTGGGGCGACACCGTTGTTCCGGTCCCAGCGGGTTCATGGACCGATGCGTTGACCGGCAGGGTGTTGTCGGGATCGGTGCCGGCCGCCGACCTGTTCGCCGAGCTGCCCGTCGCCCTCCTGGAGCGCAACGATGCATGAATTCGCGGTGTGGGCACCGAAACCGGACACCGTCCGTCTCGACGTTGAAGGCACCGCGCATCCGATGGCCCGCGACGCCGACGGCTGGTGGCGGGCTACCGTCGAGGCCGCCCCGGACGCGCGCTACGGATATCTGCTCGACGACGACCCGAAGCCGCTGCCTGATCCGCGGTCACCGCGCCAGCCCGACGGAGTGCACGACCGCTCGCAGCTGTGGCAGCCCAGACCACAGGACTGGACGGACGGCGAATGGCGCGGTCGTTCGGTGCAGGGTGCGGTGATCTACGAGTTGCACATCGGCACGTTCACGCCGGCGGGCACCTTCGACTCGGCGATCGACAAGCTGGACTATCTGGTCGACCTCGGCGTCGACTTCGTCGAAGTGATGCCGGTGAACGCGTTTTCCGGCACGCACGGCTGGGGCTACGACGGCGTGCTGTGGTACGCGGTGCACGAACCTTACGGCGGACCCGACGGACTGGTCCGATTCGTCGACGCCTGCCATCGCCGCGGCCTCGGAGTGCTGATCGACGCGGTGTTCAATCACCTCGGCCCGTCGGGCAACTACCTGCCACGGTTCGGGCCATACCTGTCGTCGGCCAGCAACCCGTGGGGCGAAGGCATCAACATCGCCGACGCCGGATCCGATGAGGTGCGGCGCTACATCATCGGCTGCGCGCTGCGCTGGATGCGCGACTTCCACGCCGACGGTCTGCGCTTGGACGCGGTGCATGCGCTCTTCGACACCACCGCCGTCCACCTGCTCGAGGAGCTGTCCGCCGAAACCGATGCGCTCGCCGGGCAACTGGGTCGGCCGCTGTCATTGGTCGCCGAGAGCGACCTCAACGACCCGCGGATGATCACGTCTCGCGCAGACCACGGTCTCGGCATGGCCGCGCAGTGGGATGACGACATCCACCACGCGATCCACACCGCTGTGTCCGGCGAGCGTCAGGGCTATTACGCCGACTTCGGGTCGCTGGCCGCCCTGGCAAAGACGTTGCGCGAAGGCTTCTTCCACGCGGCCACCTACTCATCGTTTCGGCAGCGGCGCCATGGTCGTCCGTTGGACATCGCGACCATTCCGGCCACCCGGCTGCTGGCTTACACCTGCACGCACGACCAGGTCGGCAACCGCGCACTCGGGGACCGGCCGTCGCAAAACCTGACCTACGGCCAGCTGGCCGTCAAGGCAGCCCTGGTGCTCGGTTCGCCCTACACGCCGATGCTTTTCATGGGCGAAGAGTGGGGCGCCTCGACGCCGTTCCAGTTCTTCAGTTCCCACCCGGAACCCGAGCTGGCCCGGGCCACCGCCGAGGGCCGCAAAAAGGAATTCGCCGACCACGGGTGGGACGCCGGAGAGATCCCCGATCCGCAGGACCCGCAGACCTTCCAGCGCTCCAAGCTGGACTGGTCCGAGCTTGACGCCGACGAACATGCGAAATTACTCCGGCTATATCAAAACTTGATTGCCCTGCGGCGCAACGAAACCGATCCCGCCGATCCGTGGCTGCAGCGGCTACTCGTCGACTATGACGAAGAAGCCCGATGGATCGCCATGCGCCGCGGCCGATTGACGGTGGCCTGCAATCTGGGCGCCCAGCCGGTGCGTGTCCCGTTCGCCGGCGAGCTCGTGCTGTGCTCCGACCCTGCAGACGTCGGCGACCAGAGCACCGCGTTGCCGCCACACTCCTTCGTGATTCTGCGCGCTGTGGATAACTGACTACCGGCACCGTCCGCGACCGCAGATGATGCGCGGATGAGCCATTCTGAGGTGTTGCCGATCCCGCCCATCCATACCGCGTGTGACCCGGTCAACTCGATCGAAGATCTGCGAGAGCGGTGGCGCGCGCTGATGGGGCCGTTGACTTTTGGGACACGGCTACTGTGGTTTGGCCTGATTGGGCCGGACCGATGCTTTGGCCTGAAGATCAGCCGGGTGCCGATCCATTCACGTCCCAGGGGTCCGATTGTGTGGAACCTGATGTCGTCGCTGCGGACACTGCTCGACGACCTGGAGCCGGGTACCACCAC
>DASXJI010000566.1:0-5811 GCA_036497495.1 Mycobacterium sp. | reverse complement strand
GCGGCCGAACTCCTCAGCGACGACAGCCACTTCCACGCCGGAGGCACCGTCGGAGCGCAGCGATCGCCAGCCCGTCTGCTGGATCTGCTTGTCGAGCTTGCCGATTCGCCCGTCGTCGGCGAGGTCTTGCACCGATCCCGGTCCGAGATCATCGGAGAGTTTCGCGGCTGCGTCGCGCAGTTGTTGCTGTTCAGCTGTCAGACGTACATCCATAGCGCTCCTTGAGAACTCGGCGCAGCACCTTCCCGGACGGCAGCCGAGGTATTTCGGGCACGAACACGATACGACTCAGACGTTTGTAGGATGCGAGACTCTCATCGACCCGTGCGGTGAGCTCGGCGGCGTCAACCGGCTCACGGGTTGCAACCGCGGCGACGACCGACTCCCCGTCCGCGCCGTCGGGGATACCGAACACTGCGCAGTCTTCGACCGCGGGATGACCGTGCAGGACGGCCTCGATCTCGGCGGGCGCGACTTGAAAGCCGCGCACCTTGATCATCTCTTTGCACCGATCGGTGATCCGCAGCCAGCCACCGGCGTCCAGGTAGCCGACGTCGCCGGTCCGATACCAGCCGTCGGACAAGACATCTCGCGTTGCCTCGCACGGCAGGTAGCCGGCCATCAGCGAATCGGCCCGCGCCTGGATCTCGCCGATCTCACCGGGACCGACCTTCTCGCCGGTCTGCAACGATGCCACGCGCACCTGCACGCCCGGTACCGGCCGGCCGACGGAGTCGAGCCGGGCGTCATCGAGCGGGTTGCAGGCGATCACCGGTAACTCGGTGGTCCCGTACGCCGGCACCCACCCGACGCCGGTTCGACGGGTGACGGTCTCGGCGACGCCGGCACTGACCGGCGTCGCTCCCCACATGATGAACCGCAGCGACGAGAGATCGTAGGACTCAAGATCCGGGTTCGAGGCGATAGCCAAAGCGATTGGCGCGACCGCCATCTCGACGGTGATCCGATCGTCTTGGATGTGCCGCAACATGCGATCCACGTCGAATCGCCGATGCAGGCGCATCCACACACCGGTCTGCAACGCCGTCATGATGTTGAGCAGTCCGAGAATGTGCGACGGCGGAGTGCCGATCTGAATGCGATCGCGGGCAGTCAAGCCCATCGCGTCGCGCCAATGCCCGACAGCGACGTGTAGCGAATGATGGGTGTGCCGAACCGCTTTCGGTAGACCCGTCGTACCCGAGCTGAACGCCAACACCGCATCGGCATCCGGTGCAGCAGCGTCGCCGAACGCTGTTTCGCCCACCACGATGGGTTCGTCGAGATGCAACATCGGCATGAGACTCGACAGCACCTCATGGTCGCCGACGGCGTGTGACGGGTTCGTCAACGCCAGCGCGTACTCGACCTCATGACGCTTCCACGCCGGGCTGATCAGCACGACGACGGCGGCCAGCCGCCAGATCGCATGCAGGGCCACGACGAATTCCGGACGATTCGACGACATCAATGCGACCCGGCCGCCGGCCGTCACGCCGCGCCGACGCAACGTTGCGGCCAGCCCGTCCGCTAACGCCTCGAGCTGCGGCAGCGTGTAATGCCGCTCCTCGAATACCAGCGCCGTCGGAGACATTGAGAACATCCTATCGTTTTGAGAGAATAGTATTCTCTGAAGGGAAGAACGCAAGTGTGGAAGGGGCCGGGATGGCGGAGCGCCACGTGTTCCATCGGGCCACGGTGACCCGGATCGTCAAGGAGACCGCCGACAGCCGTACCTACGTGCTCGCCCCCGCGGAGCAGCCGTTTTCCTATCGCGCCGGACAGTTCTGCACCTTCAAGGTCACGGTGGACGGCGAGGAGCTGTACCGGTCGTATTCGATGTCGAGCGCGCCGGAGACCGACACCGAGGTGATGACGACGGTCAAACGAGTGACCGGCGGCAAGGTGTCGAACTGGATCATCGACAACGTCGTCGAGGGTGATGAGCTGACCATGACGCGGGCGGCCGGCACTTTTGTGTTGAGGCCGACACCGGCCCCGTTGCTGGCCTTCGCCGGCGGCAGCGGTGTCACACCAATCCTGTCGCTGGCCAAGAGCGCCCTCGCGAGCACCGACCGCCCGGTGCGGGTGCTGTGCGCCGACCGGGACCGGGCCTCGGTGATCTTCGAGGCCGCGATCGACGAGCTGGTCGAGCGATACCCCGGCCGGTTCTCGGTGCACCGGAACATCGACGCCGAGCACGGGCTGCTGGATTCGGCCGGCGTCGAGACATTCGTCGGCGCGGATACCGATGCCGACTGCTATGTCTGCGGGCCGGAGGGATTCATGACTGTGGTGCGCTCCGCGCTGCCGGCGGGTGCGACCGTCCTCGTCGAGGACTTCGACGCGTCGCCACCGATCAAGACGCCCGCACCCGCGGCCGCCGAGAGCGGCGCTGACCAGGGCGGCACGGTGACCATCAAGCTGGAGCGGAAGAAGGCGTCGGTGCCGCAGGTCGCCGGGGAGACGCTGCTGGAGAGCGCGCGACGGGCGGGCCTGTCGCCACCGTTCAGCTGCGAGGCCGGTAACTGCGGGACCTGCATGGCCAAGCTCGTCGAGGGCGCCGCCACCATGCGCACCAACGACGTGCTCGAGGACGACGAGATCGCCGACGGCTACATCCTGACCTGCCAGGCGGTGCCTGACACTCCATCGGTCGTGGTGGAGTACGAGTAGCGTTGCACGACAGCACTTTCCGCAGGCCGGGAATGGAACAACACCTTCCGGAGCTGAAACACAGCAACGGACCGGAAAGGACCTTCCACTATGACTGACCTGCCAGCCTTCGGCGAGCTCGCCGCCGCCGACCATGGCCTCGTCGTATTCACCACGTTGCGGCGCGACGGCAGCGGCCAAGCGTCGGTGGTCAATGCCGGCGTCTTACCGCACCCATTGACCAACGAGCCGGTCGTCGGGCTGGTTGCCATCGGTGGCGCCCGGAAACTGGCCCACCTACGCGCCGATCCACGCACCACCGTCACGGCCCGCGCCGGTTGGCGCTGGGCCACCGTCGAAGGGACGGCCCAACTGATCGGTCCTGACGACCCCCACCCCGACGTCGACGGCGAGCGGCTGCGGGTGATGCTTCGCGAGATCTTCACCGCGGCCGGCGGAACCCACGACGACTGGGACACCTACGACCGGGTGATGCGCGAGGAACGTCGCACCGCAGTCTTGATCACGCCGGTCCGCGTCTACACCAACCCGTCCCGGGGCTGAGCACTAATCCAATCTTCTTGTTGCGCTGTGTCATTCGCCGAAGTAATGGCCCTCGTCTAGATCGGCGAGCAGCCCGTTCTCGACCGGATGCCAGTCCAAGATCTTTTGCGTCAGTTCGCTGGACGTCGCGTCGTCCAGCGACGCGAAGAGAGCCAGAAAACCGAAATGGTCTTGCGCCTGCTCGGCGGCAATGCCGACCGCCGGCAGATTCAGGTGGCGGCCGATGACTTCGGCGATGTCGCGGAACGGCACACCCTCGTCCGCGACACCGTGCAATCGCATACCCGCGGGCGCAGATTCCAGCGCCAACCGGTAGAGGCGCGCCGCGTCGAGCGTGTGCAGCGCAGGCCAGCGGTTCGCACCGTCACCGATATACGCGGACACACCGGCCTTGCGGGCACAGTCGATGATGTGGTTGGTGAAGCCGTGGTGGTCCAGGTTGCTGTGAACCAAAGGCGGCAGTCGGACGACTGAGGACCGAACGCCGCGCTCTGCCAAGGCAATTGCCGCGTTCTCCGAGTCGATCCGAGGCCCGGCAGGCAAGGTGTCCTCTTCGGTGGCGGGTCGGCCCTCGACGAACGCCACCAGGAGAGTGCCTGATGTGCCGACGAAGGGCCGGTTCGAACCGGCGAGGGCATCACCCATCGCCTCGACGGCGTGCAAGTCCGTCTCGGCGGAGCCAAGGAAGTCGCTGAAGTCGTGGTTGAAGGCCAGGTGGATCACGCCGTCGGATGCTGCTGCTCCCTCCCGCAGACTTTCGAGGTCGTCGAGGGAGCCGCGGTGCACCTCGGCTCCGGCCGCCTCCAACACCGCGGCCGACTTGTCCGAACGGGCCAAGCCGGTGACCTGATGCCCGGCGTGGAGAAGTTCGGGCACCAATGCCGACCCGATGTGTCCGGATGCGCCGGTGACGAAAACTCGCATGATGAACTCCCTGAAGTAACGATGAAGCAGTAACGCCACCCTGCAGTCCGGCACCGAAGACGTCCAAGACTCATTTCGAATAACTCAATACCGATCAGGCATCAGCGCAGTTAGCCGGCATTTTATGCACGTCGCGAGCCTCATCCACCGATTACCATGCGGGTATGGACGACACCCCGCTGGTCGACGTCGACCTCCGGCTCGTGCGGTACTTCGTGGCGGTGGCCGACCATCGGCACTTCGGCCGCGCCGCCACCGCGTTGCGGGTGGCGCAGCCGTCCCTGAGCCGACAAATCCGCCGGCTGGAACAACAACTGGGTGCCCGACTGCTGGACCGTACTCCGCAAGGCACCCGGCTCACCGAAGCCGGCGAGGTTTTCCTGCCGGCGGCCAAAGCGCTGCTGCGTTCGGCGGCCCGCGCCGCGGCACAGACTCGCGCCGCCGCACAGCCCAGCCGGATCACTATCGGCTACACGACCGGGCTGATCGTCACGTCCGCGGCGCGCGAATTGCGCCGTCAGCACCCGGATGCCGACGTGCACACCGTGCACCTGGAGTGGAACGCAGCCCGCCAGTCCCTACTCGATCACCGGGTGGACGCGGTCGTGACACGGCTACCGTTTCCGACCGACCAGCTGCACGTCACGATTCTTTACGACGAGCCCCGGGTGTTGGTGGTGCCGCTGGATCACCGGCTGGCCGGCAAGGAGTCGATCACCCTGGACGACATCGCCGACGAACCGATGCCCCGGATCCGCGACTCCGATCCGGCGTGGAGCGCGTTCTGGCGGGTCGATCCGCGTCCCGACGGACGTCGTGCACCCGACGGGCCGTTCATCGACGCGCTCGAGGACAAGTTCGAAGTGATCGCAGCCGGTCAGGCGGTGGCGATTACGGCGGGCGGCTCGCATATCAGTGCTTTACGCCCGGACCTGACCACGATTCCACTCGAGGGCGTCGAGCCCAGCCACGTCGTGGTGGCAAGCCGCACCGACGACCGCAACCGACTGGTGGCGGCCTTCCGTAAGCTCGCCGAGGCGCACATCACCGCGCCGGCGTAATCAGCGAAGTTGGGCGCCCAGCTCCGAAATGACCTCGCGGGTGCGCTGTTTGGAGGCGACCAGCTCCTCGCGGTTCTCGCCGATCGGCAGCAGCCGCACCGATAGGTCGGTCACCCCGGCGTCGGCGAATCGGCGCATCCGCGCCAGAATGGCCGCCTCGTCACCGGCCGCGCAGATGTCGCCGACATCGCGGGCATCGCCGTAGTCCAGCAGCCGCTGATAATTCGGCGACACCTCCGCTTCGCCGAGGATCCGGTTGGCTCGCTCGCGGGCAGCATCGACTTCGTTTGCCGCGCAGAGGCATACGGGTATTCCGGCGACGATGCGCGGCGCGGGGCGTCCGGCGTTGTCGGCGGCCTTGGTGATTCGCGGCACCACATGCTCGGCCACGGATCGTTCGTCGGCCATCCACAGCACCGTTCCGTCGGCGTGCTCACCGGCCAGCGCCAACATCACCGGGCCGAGCGCTGCGACGAAGACCGGCAGCGGCGCCACCGGAGCCAAATCCAGCGGATTGTGCACGGTGAAGTGCTGGTTCTCGACGTCGACCGGCCCGGGCCCGGCGAACGCGGCGTGCAGCACTTCGAGGTAGTCGCGCGTGTAACCG
>DASXJI010000565.1:0-4091 GCA_036497495.1 Mycobacterium sp. | reverse complement strand
ATGTCGGCGCCCGCCTCGAGGTACTCGCGGTGGATCCCCTCGATGATCTGCGGCTGCGTCAGGGTGAGCAGGTCGTTGTTGCCCTGGAGAGCGGTCGGCCACTCCCTGAACCGATCGCCGCGGTAGCCGGCTTCGTCCGGCCGGTCCCGCTGGATTGCCGTGCCCATCGCGCCGTCGATCACCATGATCCGCTGGTGCAGAGCCGCCGTCAGCTCGTCGGTGCAGTCCGGGCGGATGTTTGGCTCTAAGGCGCTCACGTGCGTTCCTCCCTTAACGGAAGGCGTCCTTGACTCTGCCGAGCGTGGCGGATACCGGCAGAGATCCGGAACCGTTGCAACGCCTCTCGACCAGAAAAGTCTACGTCGTCACCCGACGTCTGGACGCCCAGCTCGACCCGACCGGCTTGGCGATCGCGGTGCCCTGGAGCGCCAGCTCGCGGTCTTGTCGGCAATGTCGTAGTCACCAAGGTTAACCCGATTGCAGACGAACGTATTTCGTCACGACCGCGTCGGCACCGTCGCCCACGCGCTGCGACAACGTCTCGAGGATGTCGGCGTCGTAGGAGTGGTCCTTGGGCACATTCATCGGTACAAGCTTAGCCGGTCTATGGAAACTCAGCCCTTGCTCTGCGCGCCGCGCCCTAGGTCAGGCTTTACGCTGAATGTCGTGACCTCGCCGGACGTCAGAGCCTCCCTCCCCGAACTGCACAACACGATCGTCGTGGCTGCGTTCGAGGGCTGGAACGATGCCGGTGACGCCGCTAGCGACGCCCTGGAGCACCTGGACGCCATCTGGGAAGCCGATCCGATCGTCGAGATCGACGACGAGGCCTACTACGACTACCAGGTGAATCGTCCGGTGATCCGGCAGGTCGACGGCGTCACGCGGGAACTGGTCTGGCCGTCGATGCGGATCTCGCATTGCCGGCCGCCGGGCGCCGACCGCGACATCGTGCTGATGCACGGCGTGGAGCCCAACATGCGGTGGCGCACGTTCTGCGCCGAGCTGCTGACCGTCGCCGACAAGCTCAACGTCGACACCGTGGTGATCCTCGGCGCGCTGCTGGCCGATACTCCGCACACCCGGCCGGTTCCGGTGTCCGGGGCGGCCTACTCCCCCGAGTCAGCGCACCGCTTCGGTCTGCAGGAAACCCGCTACGAGGGCCCGACCGGCATCGCCGGGGTGTTCCAGGACGCCTGCGTCGGCGCGGGAATACCGGCCGTGACGTTCTGGGCGGCCGTCCCGCACTACGTGTCGCAACCGCCCAACCCGAAAGCGACCGTCGCGCTGCTGCGCCGCGTCGAGGATGTGCTCGACATCGAGGTGCCGCTGGCTGATCTGCCGGCTCAGGCCGAGGAGTGGGAGCAGGCGGTCACCGAGATGACGGCCGACGATGACGAGATCGCCGAGTACGTGCAGTCACTGGAGCAGCGGGGTGACGCCGAGGTCGACATGACCGAGGCGCTGGGCAAGATCGACGGCGACGCGCTGGCTGCTGAGTTCGAGCGCTACCTGCGCCGACGCCGCCCAGGCTTCGGGCGTTAGGACTTCTCCAGCTGCTGGTTGTGCGCGCTGACGGACCTGCCGAGCGCGGCGACCTCGGCGTCCATCTGGGCAACCTGTCCGCCGGCGGTCTTGAGGATCGGGCCCTCGCCGAACCCGGTCGACAGGAACGGCTTCAGCCAGCGGAACACGCTTACCCAGCCCGGGCAGTAGACGCGCTTCTTCCGGTGCTCGATGCCGTCAACGAATGCCGCAGCGCACTTGTCCACCGAGGTGGTCTTGTTCAACGGCCACGGGAACTTCGCCAGCTGCTCGCGGAACACGGGCAGGTCTTTCTGGGTGTCGCGGACCAGCGCAGTGTCGATCCAGGACATGTGCGCCGAGCCGACGGCCACGCCGAGATGGGCGACCTCGAGCCGCAGCGCGTGCGCGAGATGCTCGTTGCCGGCTTTGGACATGTCGTAGGGCGCCATTCCCGGCGCCGCCGTGAAGGCGGCCAGTGACGAGACGACCAAGACATAGCCGCGGCGTTCGATGATCGACGGCAGGGCGGCCCGCACGGTGTGGAAGACGCCGAGCAGGTTCACGTCCAGCACCCGCTTGACCGCGTCCGGGTCGACGTTCAGCACCGAGCCGTAGCTGGCGATACCGGCATTGGCGACGACGGTGTCGATGCCGCCGAACTTCTCGACGGCCTTTGCCGCCGCGGCCTGCATGGCGGCGAGATCGCGGACGTCGGCAACCACGGTCAGCACCTGCTCGTCGCCGCCCAATTCGGCGGCCCGCTCGGCCAGCGCCGCCTCGTCGAGGTCGGTGAGCACCAGCTTGGCGCCCTTGGCGTGCAACCGGCGGGCCACCTCGGCACCGATTCCCTGCCCGCCACCGGTGATGAATACGACTTGCGAGTCAACTGACGTCATGGCCGCAACCTACCTCTTAGTGCCGCAGTGATGACAGTTCCACTCCAAGCAGCGCATCCACCGCCGCAGCGACCGCGCGCGGCGCCTCAGCGTCGTGGCCACCGTATTCCAGCGCATCGGTAGTCCAACCATCCAGCGCGGCAAGCGCTTTGGGCGTATCGAGGTCGTCGGCGAGATACTGGCGCAGCCGGGCGATCAGATCGGCTGCGTCCGGCCCCGCAGGCAATCCGGTGGCGGTTCGCCACCGCTGCAACCGCGTGTTGGCGTCCGCCAGCGCCTGCGGCCCCCATTCGCGGTCGCCCCGATAGTGCCCGGCCAGCAGGCCCAGCCGGATGGCCGCGGGATCCCCACCCTGGGCACGCAAACCTGACACCAGTACCAGGTTGCCGCGGCTCTTGGACATCTTGTGACCGTCCCAGCCGATCATGCCGGCGTGCACGTAGTGCCCCGCGAAACGCCTTTCGCCGCTGACGGATTCGGCGTGCGCGGCGGTGAATTCGTGGTGCGGGAAGATCAGGTCGGTGCCGCCGCCCTGGATGTCGAGGCCGCTGCCGATACGACTGAGTGCGATCGCCGCGCACTCGACGTGCCAACCCGGCCGGCCGGGCCCGAACGGCGACGGCCAACTCGGCTCCCCCGGCCGCTCGGCGCGCCACAGCAAAGCGTCGAGTTGATCGGATTTGCCGGCCCGGTCCGGGTCTCCGCCGCGTTCGGCGAACAGCGTCAGCATGGTGTCGCGGTCGTAGCCGGACTCGTAGCCGAACTGCAGCGTCGCGTCGGCGCGGTAGTACACGTCGGGGAATTCGGCGTCGTCGACGACGTACGCCGCCCCGGAGGCGAGCATCTTCTCGACCAGCTCTACGACCTCGGCCACCGTTTCGGTTGCCGCCACGTATTCGCGTGGCGGCAACACCCGCAGTGCGGTCATGTCGTCGCGGTACAGCGCGACCTCGCGGGCGGCGAGGTCACGCCAGTCGACGCCGTCGCGAATGGCCCGCTCGAAGAGCGGATCGTCGACGTCGGTGACGTTCTGCACGTAGTGCACGTCGTGTCCGAGGTCCAGCCACAGCCGGTGGATCAGATCGAACGCCAGATAGGTTGCGGCGTGGCCGAGATGGGTGGCGTCATACGGCGTGATCCCGCAGACGTACATGGTGGCCGTCGGCCCGGACGCAACCGGGCGCACCTGGCGGTCAGAGGTGTCGTACAGCCGCAGCTCCGGGCCACGCCCCGGCAGCACCGGGATCGGTGCGGCGGGCCAGGATTGCATACCGTCGACTGTAAAGCGTCGGCTAGCTCGCCACCCGGATGGCACCCAGCAACAGGTCCGCGAGTTCAGCGCGACACATCAGGAAGTCCGGCAGATACGGGTCGGGACGGTTGTAGATCATCTCCGAGCCGTCCAGCCGCGAGGCATGCATGCCCGCGGCCAGGATAACGCCCGCCGGAGCAGCCGAGTCCCACTCCCACTGGCCGCCGGCATGGATGTAGGCGTCGGCGTCGCCGCGCACCACCGACATGGCTTTTGCTCCGGCCGAACCGATTCGGACGAATTCGACGTCGAGCTGGCGGGCCAGGTAGTACAGCACGGCGGGCGGGCGGTTGGAGCTTGCGGTGATCCGGATCGGCCCGGAATGCGTTGTCGTGGGCGCGCTGACGGTGTCGCTG
>DASXJI010000564.1:0-3545 GCA_036497495.1 Mycobacterium sp. | reverse complement strand
CATCATCGCTGAGCGCCTGCGGCGGAAGCGCGGATTACGATACGCAGGGTTTCGTAATTGATTTTCAACGATACGCGGGGCGTCGTAACGGATCAAGGGGTTCATCCCGAGGATCAGGGTTGCGCCGTGCCACAGTAAACGACGTGGGAGACGTTTCGTTCGGCACACGACTCCTGGGCTGGCTGGCCGCGGCGTGGCGGTTCGTGCGAACCGCGCCGTTGACCTATCTGTGGCTGGCCGTGTTGCTGGGCACCACGATTCGTCAGCTTCAGGCCGGCCGCCACTTGCATCGCCTTCTGGTCCATGCTTCCACCAATATTCATGATTTGGCGACCGACCCGCTCCAGGTGCTACTCGAAAGCCTGCTGTGGATCGACGGCCGATCCTGGACGCCTTATCTGTTGCTGTTCACTCTCTTCCTAGCGCCCGCGGAGCATTGGCTCGGTCAAATACGTTGGCTCACCATCGGATTAACTGCCCACGTCGGCGCAACATACATCAGCGAGGGTTTGCTTTACCTGGCGATTCAGTCTCACCACGCGCCGCAGCGACTGGTCCACGTCACCGATATCGGGGTTAGCTACTTTTTGGTCGGCATGATCGCGGTGCTGGCCTATCGCATCGCCCGGCCGTGGCGGTGGGCCTATCTCGCGGTATTGATCACTGTCTTCGTCATCCTGCTGATCGCGCAGTTCAACTTCACTGCGATCGGCCACTTTTCGGCGATCTTCATCGGGCTGCTGTTCTACCCGCTGACCCGACAGCGGCCGCGGTCGGTTGCCGCCGGGTCGCGCTGACGTAGCTGATTCCGGCGTAATTCTTGGCTTCGTCGTCGCTGGGCGTGGAGACCGAAAGTCCGTGACCGGCAACAAGTTCGGCGGCCCCGGTGGTCGACACGTTCCAGCCGTGGCTGCCCAGGTAGTCAACCACGTCGCGGCGGTCGCCGCCGTACCAGAGGTCGGTCATCTCAACGTCGAACCCGTGCTTGCGCCAGCTTTCGGTGGACTGTCGCATCCGGTCGGCCATTATCGGCACGGCCTGGCCGGCATTCGGCATATTCTCGGTGGCCAGCCGGCTACCCGCCGCGCTCAGCATGGTGATGTTGTCCAGCAGTGCATCCTGGGCCTCCGGTGACAGGAACGGCAGCAGACCTTCGGCGCTCCACGCGGTGGGCTGGGTGGGGTCCAGGCCGGCTCCGCGGAGGGCGGTCGGCCAGTCGTTACGTAGGTCCATGGCCACTGCTCGTAAATCGGCGGTGGGATCGGCGCCGAGATCGCTCAGCGTCTTGGTCTTGAACTCGATGACTGTGGGCTGGTCGATCTCGTAGACGGTGGTTCCGTCCGGCCACGGCAGGCGGTATGCGCGGGCATCCAGCCCCGACGCCAGGATCACCGCCTGGCGGATCCCGGCCTTGGTCGCCTCGATGAAGAAGTCGTCAAAGAAGCGGGTGCGCACGGCCATCATGTCGCCCATTCGCTGCATCCCGAATTCGCCGCCGTCGTCGACGTCGCCGGCGTCCAATTCACCACTGGCCAAGCGGGTGAAGAAGTCGACGCCGACGGCGCGAACCAGCGGCTCGGCGAACGGATCGTTGATCAGCGGGTTGTCCGCCCGGTTCGCCAGCGCGCGTCCCACGGCCACGCCGGTCGCGGTGGCGCCCACGCTGGTGGCCAGGTCCCAGGTGTCGTTGTCAGTTCGTGCCATGCCCACCCCTCGGAGATGATTAGCTTGTTTAATCGACTGTACCCGCGTTCCGGGGCACGTAATCTGGGCACGATGCGGCACTACTACTCGGCTGACGCGATCCGCGAGGCCGAAGCGCCGCTGTTGGCCAGCCTGCCCGACGGCGCGCTAATGGCCCGCGCTGCCTACGGATTGGCCACCGCGATCATCGGCGAGTTGATCGCCCGCACCGGCGGGGTTGCCGGGCGGCGGGTGTGCGCCGTAGTCGGCTCGGGTGACAACGGCGGCGACGCGCTCTGGGCGGCAACCTTCTTGCGGCGCCGCGGCGTCGCCGCCGATGCGATACTGCTCAAACCGGATCGCACCCATCACAAAGGTCTGGCCGCCTTCCGGCGAGCCGGCGGCCGGATCGTCGACAGCGTCGCCGCGACAACCGATCTCGTCATCGATGGCGTGGTCGGGATCTCCGGGTCCGGGCCGCTGCGGCCGGACGCGGCCGAGGTCTTCGCGGCGGTCGATGCCAACGCGATCCCCGTCGTCTCCGTCGACATCCCCAGCGGCATCGACGGCGGTACCGGGGCGATCACCGGTCCGGCCGTCCACGCCGCGCTGACCGTGACGTTCGGCGGCCTCAAGCCCGCGCACGCGCTGGCCGACTGCGGACGGGTGAAGCTGATCGACATCGGCCTCGACCTGCCCACCACCGACGTCGTCGGCTTCGACGCGGCCGACGTCGCGGCCCGCTGGCCGGTGCCGGGGCCGCACGACGACAAGTACACCCAGGGCGTCACCGGCGTGATGGCCGGTTCGTCGACCTACCCGGGTGCCGCGGTGCTGTGCACCGGCGCCGCCGTCGCGGCGACGTCGGGAATGGTTCGTTACGCCGGCAGCGCACACGGCGAGGTGCTCACTCATTGGCCCGAGGTGATCGCCTCGCCCACCCCGGCCGCGGCCGGGCGGGTGCAGGCCTGGGTCGTCGGACCGGGACTGGGCACCGACGAAACCGGCGCTGCCGCACTGTGGTTCGCGCTGGAGACCGACCTGCCGGTGCTGATCGACGCCGACGGGCTGACCATCCTTGCGGCGCATCCCGACTTGCTCGCGTCCCGTCGCGCGCCGACCGTGCTGACACCGCACGCCGGCGAGTTCGCGCGGCTGGCCGGTGCACCACCCGGCGACGATCGGGTCGGCGCCACCCGCAGACTCGCCGACGCGATGGGGGCGACCGTGTTGCTGAAAGGCAACGTCACCGTCATCGCCGATCCCGGTGGCCCGGTCTACCTCAACCCGGCGCGGCAGTCCTGGGCGGCGACCGCCGGCTCCGGCGATCTGCTGTCCGGGATGATCGGCGCCCTGCTGGCCGCGGGGTTGTCGCCGGGCGAAGCCGCGGCGGCGGCGGCCTTCGTGCACGCTCGGGCGGCGGAGCTGTCGGCCGCCGACCCGGGCCCGGGCTATGCGCCGACGTCGGCGTCACGCATCGTCGGTCACATCCGAACCGCTTTAGCCGCGCTCTAGCCACCAACTGAAAAGGACCCGTTATGACCCTCAGCCACCCATCCGTCCCCGCACACTCGATCGCGCCCGCCTACACCGGCCGGATGTTCACCACCCCGGTGCCCGCATTGCGGCTGCCCGAGGAGTCGATGGATCCCGAAGCCGCCTACCGCTTCATCCACGACGAGCTGATGCTCGACGGCAGCTCGCGGCTGAACCTTGCCACCTTCGTCACCACTTGGATGGATCCCGAAGCCGAGAAGTTGATGGCTGAGACGTTCGACAAGAACATGATCGACAAGGACGAATATCCGATCACCGCGTCCATTGAGCAGCGATGCGTGTGCATGGTGGCCGACCTGTTCCAC
>DASXJI010000563.1:0-8460 GCA_036497495.1 Mycobacterium sp. | reverse complement strand
TGAAGTTGCGCCTCTGACACGGCTTCTTGGTCGAAGTCTCCCTCGCAGAGGACGAGGAAATGGCCGGTGGTGTCGTAATCCGTCGCGGTGTCACCGGCAATCTCGGTGCTCCGCAGTTCATAGAGGTTGCCGTTGCGGTCGACGCCGACGTGATACGCGATGTCGATCCATCCGTGCTGGTCTTGGTGGTACCGCTGGTCCTTGCGTAAGCGGTCAGGGGCATTCCGGTTGTCGCCGAGGATCACTGCCTCATGGTGCAGAGTCATCCGGGTGATGGTGTGACGCTTGCCGCCGGGGCGCGGAGGTCGCGCCCCCCAGGCGTCTCGGCATATCAACTGTGCCGCGGTGGAAGCGGTGAGCCGGGTACCGGTCGTTCGGGTGTCACTTGCGCAGGCGCTGAACATTGACGCCACACCGACGCTGCCCGCCAGCCGGAGCAGCCGACGGCGACTGACGAAATCCGGGTCTGTCACGCGGCGAAGAGATCTGCGGGGTTGAGTAGCGTGCCAAGCTCAGCCAGCAGCGTGCTCCCTGTCGACTGGACTAACTCGGGCATGTTCGCCCACTCCGCTGTTGCCGCACTGCCAAGCTCGGTGGGGAAGTCATTGTTGGCGGTCAGCACCGCGGTCGCCAGGTCGTCGCGGGCATTGAGGAAGCCGGCGATGATCCCGGTGTTCGGGTCGAGAACGGTGTCGTTGAACAAGGATCCGAGTTGCTGGGGTAGCAGCAGCGATAGCACGGTCTGGCCCAGCGCCAATTCGGTGGGCAAGTTGATGTCGCTGGCCGCCAAGGGCAGATTGGTGAAAATCGCCGCCAG
Organism: Mycobacterium sp.; assembly: GCA_036497495.1. Lineage (GTDB taxonomy): Bacteria > Actinomycetota > Actinomycetes > Mycobacteriales > Mycobacteriaceae > Mycobacterium. The sequence continues at coordinate 7,643 of DASXJI010000563.1, read as the reverse complement.
GCTGCCGGCCGGATTGGTGAGCAAGTCGTGGTCAACGGTGGTCCAGTCGGGCGATAAGGCCGGGGTGAACCTCAGCTCGAGGGGAGTCGATGGGTCGCTGCCGAACACTGCGGCAAAGTTGTCGGCGCCCATCACGCCCTGCAGCCCATGAAGTATCAATTCCTGTAGCGCCCAATCAGGTTGGGCATTCTCGCGGGACAGGTCCAAGGCGTAGTCGTAGGACAAGACGCGCTGTGACAGGTCGGCGGCATATTCTGCCGGGCTGACGGTGGGTGTGTCCGCGGGCAGATAGCTGACGACATCGGCCACCGGCACCACCTCACTGGTCACCGGTAGGCCCGTCGGGTCTGTGCCGTCGGGGAGGTTCTCGAACCGGGCGAAGATCTCGCCGCTGCCAACCCCAGTGCTGTCAAGCCAATTCGCCACACCTGGGTTGGTCGCGCTGACCACGTAGTAGGTGTAACCGTCGGGATCGGCGAAGGCCGTGGTGTTGTTCAAGGTGGTCTGCGCCAGGGTGTACGGCAGCGCCGCGCCGAAGACGTTCATCAGCTCGATCCCGCTGTAGCCGGATGGCACATCTGGTACCTGCACGATCAGTGCTTGGTCGGGATTCAGGTCGAAGTTACCGCCGGAGACGTCGGCACTGGGCAGTCCTGTTGCAAACACGCTTGTTTCGGGGGCCAGCGAGCTCATCGTATTGGGTGGCAGCTCGATGCCGGCAACTTGGGCCAAGTTCATGTTTTCTTGGTTGAAGGGTCCGACGATGTTACTGAAGGCGGTGAACAACGTGGTCAACAGCGAGTCGACGGAGGTGACTTGAGTCGTGGAGGTTCCTGCCAGGGAGCCGATTTCGGCTGCGGACCCGCCGTCGCTGGGAAAGATTCCCGTGCTCGGTATGGCGAAGAACGCGGGGCAGTCCGAGACGCAGTGGATGCCGATGCTTCCCGGGCCCTGGGCCCAGTCGCCCAGCACGTCTCGAATCAGTAGCGAGGCATCACCATTGGTGGTGGCATCTGTGTCGTTGATGAAATTGACTGCACCGCTTGGCTCTGTGGGGCCGATGTCGACAGTGAACGTGCCATCCGGATTGACAACCAGGCCGTGATCGAGCTCCAGACTCTCCTTGCTGACGGCCGTTGAACCGGTGATCGCTTCGGTCGCGATGGCGAGAGCTTCGGTTCCTTTACCGAGGGTGCCAGTGAGCTCGTAGGTCGCACCGGGAGCCAGGCCAGCGGTCGCGTGGTAGTAGATGTCCGGGGTAAAGAATTGGAAGTATTGACGGGAATCGGCGGCATCGCCGGCCACTGCTTCGGGTGACTGGAAGAAGACCCCGTTGAAAAGCTCAGTGACTCTGGACAGCCCGGCAGATAGCAATTCATAGTTCGTGTTCTGCAGACCGGTCAGCAGCATGGCGTCGCCGTCGGGCGTCGCAAATGGCTGTGCCGCGTCGTAGTTTGCCGCCTGCTGCATAGCGTCGAGAAGCTGGTCGAGCGCAGGCTGGTACGAGCTATCGGCGCTGGCGTGCGGAACCGTCATGGCGACCGAGAATGCGCCGGCCAGGGCCGTGGTCGCCACGCCTATGCGCCTCGTCCAACGCGGCATCGTGGTGAACATCGTCTTGTCCTGCATCGCCGTACTCACGCCGCTCCCTTCGCTGGGATGGAGTCAACGAATTATTCGTCATGTCGACGCGGAATACGGTGCTTTCAGGCTTCTGCTCTGCGCTGCCGCGCTGGCGGCTGCGGTAGGCGCGCACACCCGGTTGGGAGGCCAGGATCCGCGGACCGCTGGTTTTTCCACTGATCAGGGTGGCCGCCGTTGACTATCCGTCGGGCTGATCGTCCACGGCTTTCGCGGCCCTGCCGGCGATGACCGCGGTGACCACGGCGACCAGGACGAAAACCGCCGCGCCGCCGATTCCGATGAGGTGGACACTGCCTACGGTTGGTGCACACAGGACGGCTACCGACAATGCGATGCCTATCAGTAAGTGCAGCGGCATCAGGCGCAGCGCGGCACGGTGACCGGCAACCCAGGCCTGATCGCTGCGCATCGTCGACGGAATGCGGATCCCCACCCACTGATTGCGCCTGAGCCGGCCGCTCGCGGCCGCCCAATCGACCGCGATGAGCACGAGGGCCAGGAAAGCGAAGTTGACAGCCAAGAAAACTGCCACGGCCGTATGTTGAGGTTCCATCCCTACTCCCGCTGACTGGCCGAGTGATCAGCCGTTGCGACCAAGCTACCGAGCGTGCCTCGGTCCAGCGGAAGGCCCGAGGGTTTGACCGGCCTGTTCCAAGAGCGCGGGTTGTGGGTACAGGATCGGCATGCGTCGCCCCGACACGATCATCGAGATCCACCGTGAACGTGTCCAGGATCAGACCGTCGAGATGTTCGGCGGTGACAAGTACACGGAGTCCGTCGACGGCCCCGGCTACTCCGCAACGGCCACCCTGGATCTGACGCTGGACCGGGTCTGGTTCGTCTTCGATGCACAGCAGCGGTTGTGGCAGGAGCAAGCAGAAGGTAAATTCCACGATCCGCTAAGGCATTTCGCGATCGACCTGGCGATCTTCGATTCGAGGATCGTGATCGATTCGGTGACCTGCATCCCGCTGGTGTCATTGCCACCCGCGACGATCACGATCCCTAACGGTCCGCGCGCGGACGAGTCGCGCGAGATCGCCTATAACGAGATCCCGCTGTTCGGGCGGTTGACGATTCACGACCAGCTCGAACCCCGGCAGACCGAACCGGGCAAGCAGACGATAGCGCTGGACTTCACCCCGCAGGATGCGCCTGTGCTGCTTGCCAATTCGCCAGCCGACGACCACGGCACTCGCTTGTTCGGCGCGCACATCGATCGCCGCCCTGACGGCGGCATCGTGTTCATGGGCCAAGACCCGCGCGTCAGCTGGGAACTCGACTATGCCGAGGCGTATTGGATCACGCACTGCATCGCGGGGGAGTTGCTGGTCAATCTGGAGAAGCTGCAGCACCCCAGCCTCTCCGACGACGAAGCCCGAATCAGAGTGCTCGATTCGCTGGCCGCCCAGATCTCCGACGCAATCCGTCCCAAACTCGCCGAAATGGGCGTGGACGGCGTGATGGACCTGCTGCCGTCCGCGATGGAGGTCGAGCCCGAATCGCGCGACAACAGCACGGTGAAGGAGCTCGATGCCGTCGTGCAACGCTTCGACGTCGGCGGAGTCACCCACGAATCGATGGTGGTTCAGCTGCAAACGTTGCGTGAATTGCCGCCCGGCGAGGAGTTGCCCGCATCGATCCTGGCTGAAAACCCTTACCAAAGAACCGGATTGGCCGTCACAGGTTGGAGCATTCTCCGGCAGGTCCGCGACACCGTGAAGAACACCTTCGATCTCGACGAGAGCGACTTCGATGCTGACGCGCCTTGCCTACTGGCGGGTCCGAAGACCATCAGCATCGGCGGGCAGGACCGGTGCTTGGAAGCCCTCGACGCCGACGTCGTGCCACGGACGCACGACGGCCGGCTGGTCGTCGATGGCACCGTCAGTGCGGAAACCACGCTCTACGACTTCAATGCCAGCTTCAAGGTGACCTATGAGATGCGGCTCGACGACATACCGCGCGATCCGGATGGGTCAGAGACCCGACGAGCCGACCTGGAGACCATCGAAAGTCTCGAGCAGGCGCTGACCGCGGCAGGCGTCAAGAAGCGCGGCGGGCAGTTGAGCCCCGAGGACTACGAGCGGGAAGTCAAAAGAGTCCGCGAACGGCTCGATGACCTTCCCAAGACCGTGGGCGTGCGACCGACCCAGAATCCGCCCGAGGCCGAGGTGAACCCGCACTTCAGCCTGACGGTGGCCGGCAAGGTGGCCGCGGCTGCCGGCGCCGCGGCCACGGTCGGGCTGCTTGCGCTGCCGGTGACGTGGGTAGCGGGGGCGGCCGGGGTTGGGGCCGCCGGCGCGGGCGGTCTGCTGACCCTGGCGATCGTCCAGTACCTCACCACCGTGCTGACCATCGACTGGTTCGGCGTCGGACTCGGATCGCGGCAGGTCAAGCAGGCGCTGAACGATCGCCCGGAAGGGACATCGCTGCCGCCGATCGGAATACCGATCCAGGTGGATTTCAACCGGCAGCGTCTTGCAGTGTATTTCCGTCCGCTACCGGCGAAGTTATGGATCGGTTGCGTATCGCTCGAGGACGAAGACGACGAGCACCGCGACTCCGGCATTCGGCTCGTTGGCGGCCGCTGGCCCACCGATGGGCAGCCCTGGAAGCTGTCCAACGATGACGCCATGTTGTACGTCGACTCCGGCGAACTCCAGCTGCTCATGGAACCGGACAGCGTCAGCGGTGAGGGGCCGGCGATCAGTGTCGCGAGCGCCGCCGACGGACGGCGCTATTTGCAGGTGGAAAACGAAGACGCCGACAAACTGCACCGGATCCCGCGGTGCTGTGGTCAAGACGACGAGACGGACCCAGAGTGAGCCTCGACGTGCAACGAACGACAGTTCAAGACTCATGAGCGTTGGAATGGCGCGGTGGGCGCACCGCAACCGACCTCTGTAGGGTTGTTCAAGTGTGTGGAGCCACCGGTGAGGTGCGACTCGACGGTCGACCGCCTGATGTAGCGGCCGTGGCAGCGATGTCCGCCGTGATGACGCCGCGAGGACCGGATGGAGCGGGCGTTTGGTCGCAAGGTCGGGTCGCCCTCGGTCACCGCCGTCTCAAAATCATTGACCTGACTGACGCCGGCTCTCAGCCGATGGTCGATTCCGAGCTGGGTCTGACCATCGTCTGGAACGGTTGCATCTACAACTACAAGGAACTGCGGACCGAGCTTCAGGGCTACGGCTACCGCTTCTTCTCGCACAGCGACAGCGAGGTTCTGCTCAAGGCCTACCACCGCTGGGGCGACGACTTCGTCAGCCACTTCAAAGGCATGTTCGCGTTCGCCATCGTCGAACGCGACAGCGGCCGGGTGTTGCTCGGTCGCGACCGGCTCGGCATCAAGCCGCTCTACGTGACCGAAGACAACCACCGGATCAGGTTCGCGTCGACGCTGCCGGCGCTGCTGGCCGGCGGTGGCGTCGACACCCGCATCGATCACGTCGCGCTGCACCACTACATGACGTTCCACTCGGTCGTCCCCGCCCCCGCCACCATCCTGCGCGGCGTGCGCAAGATCCCGCCGGCATCACTGCTCGCGATCGAGCCCGATGGCCGCCGGGTCGCCACCACCTATTGGTCGCCGGACTTCAGCCGACGCGACGACCGCTCGGACTGGTCCGAGCGCGACTGGGAAGACGCCGTGCTGTCATCGCTGCGGACCGCCGTCGAGCGCCGGCTGGTCGCCGACGTTCCGGTCGGGTGTCTGCTTTCCGGCGGGGTGGATTCCAGCCTGATCGTCGGCCTACTTGCCGAGGCCGGTCAGCACGGGCTGTCGACGTTCTCCATCGGCTTCGAAGCGGCCGGCGGGGTGCAAGGCGATGAGTTCCAGTACTCCGACATCGTGGCCAAACGCTTCGAGACCGATCATCACCAGATCCGCATCGGCACCGAGCGGATGCTGCCCGCGCTGGACGGTGCGATCGGGGCTATGAGCGAACCGATGGTCAGCCACGACTGCGTCGCCTTTTATCTGCTCAGCCAGGAAGTCGCGCGCCACGTAAAGGTCGTGCAATCGGGTCAGGGCGCCGACGAGGTGTTCGCGGGCTACCACTGGTATCCGCCGATGGGTGCACCGGCCGCCGCCACTGTCGAGGGTTCGGTCGCCGAATACCGGGCTGCCTTCTTCGACCGCGACGAGGCCGGCCTTTCCGCGCTTCTCGCCGAGGGCTACCTCGCGCCGGGCGATCCCAGCCAGCGTTTCGTCACCGAGCACTTCGCCCACGCCGGCGCCGAAACCGGCATCGATCGCGCGCTGCGCCTCGACACGATGGTGATGTTGGTCGACGACCCGGTCAAGCGGGTCGACAACATGACGATGGCGTGGGGGTTGGAGGGCCGCGTTCCGTTTCTCGACCACGAACTGGTCGAGCTCGCGGCCACCTGCCCCCCGGAGTTGAAGGTCGCGCACGGCGGCAAGGGTGTACTCAAAGAAGCTGCGCGACGGGTCATTCCGTCCGAAGTCATCGACCGTCCCAAAGGCTATTTCCCGGTTCCCGCGCTGACCCACCTCGAAGGGCCATACCTCGATATGGTCCGCGATGCTCTCTTTGCGCCGGTCGCCAAAGAGCGGGGGCTGTTCGACACCGACGCGGTCGACGCGTTGTTGGCCGACCCCAATGGACGGCTGACCCCGCTACGCGGTAACGAGCTCTGGCAGATCGCCCTGCTCGAGCTTTGGTTACAACGTCATGGTGTGACCGGGCCGGCAGCATGACCGCCATCGGTCCTTCAGCGGACCATCCCGAGGCCATCACGCTCGGCTTGCACGACGCGTCACCGCCGCACTTGGTCGACGCGATGGCCAAAGACGTCGAACTTGAATTAGGTTGGGGCCGACTCATTTTCGGTCAGACTTTCGCCGATGCCGGCACTCTGGCCGAGGCGCTTCGGCGGGAAGCGCCCGGTCGGCGTGACATCTGCATCTATGCCCGCGAGTCCCAGGTCGTGGTGGCCGGAGCGCCTTCCGAACTTTTCATCGACCCCAGCCATACTTATCGGCTCCGCTTCTCCGACACCTCTGACGAGGACGAATCGGTGGCATCGCCGATGGGTATCACGGTGCGCGCGCTCAACGACTCATCCGACGCAGACTCGATGAACCGTGTATACGTCCGTTGCGGAATGGTTCCGGCGCCAGTCGACACGATCTGGAACAACAATCTGCATCAGCCGGCCGTCACCTACTTGCTCGCAGTACGCGACGGCGACGGTGCCGTCGTGGGCACGGTGACCGGTGTCGACCACGAGTTGCTGTTCTCTGATCCTGAGCGCGGCTCGAGTTTATGGACACTGGCGGTCGATCCGGCTGCCGGGATCCCGGGAATCGGCATCGCCTTGACCCGAAAGTTGGCCGCGCACTTCCGTCGTGCGGGTCGCGCCTACATGGATCTGTCGGTTACCCATGACAATGGGGCTGCAATCCGGCTGTACGAGAAGCTGGGTTTCCGCCGCGTCCCGGTGTTGGTGATCAAGCGGAAGAATGCGATCAACCAGCCGTTGTTCAGCCCGCCGCCGGAGACCGTCGACGACCTCAATCCGTACGCGCGGATCATCGCCGACGAGGCAGTGCGTCGCGGCATCTGGGTGGAGGTCCTCGATGCCGAAACCGGCGAGATGCGTCTCAACCACGGTGGTCGCAGCGTGATCACCCGAGAATCGCTGTCGGAGTTCACCTCCGCAGTCGCCATGTGCCGTTGCGACGACAAAAGACTGACTCGTCGGCTGGTTTCGGACGCGGGCATTATTGTGCCGCGCGCTCGCCTGGCGACCTTCGATGACGACGACTTCGCGTTTTTGAAAGAGGTAGGCGAGGTTGTCGTCAAACCCACTCGAGGAGAGCTAGGGAAGGGCATCACGGTCGGTGTTACCGCCGAGAACGGGCCCAGCGACCTCACCGCAGCGGTGGCCTGGGCGCGCGAGCAACACCCCGAGGTGCTGATCGAGCAGCGGGTTGTCGGTGACGACCTTCGACTCGTGGTGATCGACGG
>DASXJI010000562.1:0-10922 GCA_036497495.1 Mycobacterium sp. | reverse complement strand
ATCGCATCCCGGTCCGCGTCCTCGGGGATCGCGCAGAAGATGGTGTCGCGCATGATCATGGGCGGGTCGGCCGGGTTCAGGATGATGATCGCCTTGCCGCGCTTGGCCCCGCCGATGGTCTGAACCCCACGCGACGTGGTCTTGGTGAACTCGTCGATGTTCGCGCGGGTCCCTGGACCTGCGGAAACTGAAGCGACCGACGCGACGATCTCCGCATACGGCACTCCCCCTTTTTCGACCAATGCGCGACTGACGGCGTAGACAATGGGGATGGTCGCCTGTCCCCCACAGGTGATCATGTTGACGTTCGGCGCGTCGAGGTGCTCGCGCAAGTTCGCCGGCGGGATCACCGCCGGGCCGACAGCGGCGGGTGTCAGGTCGATGGCACGGATGCCGGCGGCTTCATACTTGGGCGCCGCGTCCCGGTGGACGTAGGCACTGGTCGCCTCGAACACCATGTCGGGCTTCTCGGACTGAGCCAGCAGCCAGTCGACACCTTCGTGGGTGGTCTCCAGTCCCAGCTTGCGAGCCCGCGCCAAACCTTCGCTTTCCGGGTCGATGCCCACCATCCAGCGCGGTTCCAGCCACTCCGAGCGCAGCAGCTTGTATAGCAAATCGGTGCTGATGTTGCCCGATCCGACGATGGCCACACTGGGTTTTTTCAGCCGAGCCTGCGACCCCATGGACGCTCCTTTACTCGAAAGATAACCGGACGGACCCAAGTCCGTCGAAATCTGCGACGAAGTTATCGCCGGGGCGCGCGTCGACAGCTCGGGTGCACGAACCGGGCAACACGATGTCGCCGGCCCGAAGCCGCACCCCAAAGCTTTCTACCTTGCGGGCCAGCCACGCCACTGCGGTCACCGGGTTTCCCAGCACCGCGTCGCTGCGACCCTCGGCCACCACGTCGCCGTTCGAGGTCAGCACCGCGTCTATCGACTTGATATCGATGTCGGCCGGCGCGACCCGCGCCGCGCCCAGCACGAAGCCCGCAGACGACGCGTTGTCGGCGATGGTGTCGCAGAGCGCGATCTTCCAGTCGGTGATCCTGGTATCGATCAGTTCGATTGACGGCACGAATGCTTCGGTCGCGCCCAGGACATCGTCTTCGGTGCAATTCGCGCCGGGCAGGTCATGGGCCAGGATGAAGCCGACTTCGACTTCCACCCGGGGGTAGAGGTACTTGTTCGCCTTGACCGGGATGTCTTCGAAGACCTGCATTTCGTTGAGCAGGTGCCCGTAGTCCGGCTCGTCGACACCCATCATCTGCTGCATCGCCAGCGACGACAGGCCCACTTTGTGGCCCACCACCCTGGCCCCCTCGGCGACCCGCTGCCGGATGTTGATCAGCTGGATCTCGTAGGCGTCGACGACGTCGATCTCGGGGTGCCCGGTGGTCAGCGGCGCGATCGGTTGGCGGCTCCGCTCGGCCTGCGCGAGGTCGGCGGCCAACTCATCACGGGCGGCTACCGAGATCATTTCGCCGAAGTCCCCTCACTCGTTTGACCGGGGCAGTAGCGCCCGGCCCTGGCAATTCTATAACGTGTTCTACATGACAGCTCAGGAGTACGACGTCGTCGTGGTCGGGAGCGGCGGCGCCGGCATGGTGGCTGCCCTTGCTGCCGCCCACCGGGGTCTCTCGACAATAGTCATCGAGAAGGCCGCCCATTACGGCGGCTCCACCGCACGCTCCGGCGGTGGCGTGTGGATTCCCAACAACGAAATCCTGCAGCGCGACGGCGTCAAGGACACCGCGGAAGCGGCCCGCACATACCTGCACGGAATCATCGGTGACGTCGTCGAAGCGGAGCGGATCGACACCTACCTCGAGCGCGGCCCCGAGATGCTGTCGTTCGTGCTCAAGCACTCTCCGCTGAAGATGTGCTGGGTACCGCAATACGCCGACTACTACCCGGAAGCCCCGGGGGGTCGGGCCGGCGGCCGTTCCATCGAGCCCAAGCCGTTCAACGCCAAAAAGCTCGGTGCCGATCTGCCCGGGCTGGAACCGCCGTACGGCAAGGTTCCGCTCAACGTCGTTGTGATGCAACAGGACTACGTGCGGCTGAACCAGCTGAAGCGTCACCCCCGTGGCGTGCTGCGCAGCCTCAGGGTCGGTGCACGCACCATTTGGGCGAAGGCGACCGGTCAGGCCCTGGTCGGTATGGGACGCGCTCTGATCGGGCCGCTTCGGATCGGTCTCCAAAAGGCCGGTGTCCCGGTACAGCTCAACACCGCGCTGACCGACCTCTACGTCGAGGACGGGGCAGTCCGCGGCGTCTACGTTCGCGACGCTGAAAAGTCGGAAGCCGCTGAGCCACAACTGATTCGAACTCGAAAGGCTGTGATTCTCGGCAGCGGTGGGTTCGAGCACAACGAGCAGATGCGGGTCAAGTACCAGCGTGCGCCGATCACCACCGAGTGGACGGTCGGTGCGAAAGCCAACACCGGCGACGGAATTCTCGCCGCCGAAAAACTCGGTGCCGCACTCGACATCATGGAGGACGCCTGGTGGGGTCCGACCGTCCCATTAGTGGGTGCACCGTGGTTCGCATTGTCGGAGCGCAACTCTCCCGGCTCGATCATCGTCAACATGTCCGGCCGACGATTCATGAACGAATCCATGCCATACGTCGAAGCGTGCCACCACATGTATGGCGGCGAGTACGGCCAGGGGCCCGGCCCGGGTGAGAACATCCCGGCGTGGCTGGTGTTCGACCAACAGTACCGCGATCGCTATATTTTCGCCGGATTGCAACCAGGACAACGTATTCCGCGTAAGTGGACGGAGTCCGGTGTGATCGTTCAGGCGGACACGCTGGACGAGCTGGCAACCAAAGCCAGCCTGCCGGTCGAGGAGTTCAACGCAACCGTTCAGCGTTTCAACGGCTTCGCGCGGTCGGGTGTCGATTCCGACTATCACCGCGGCGAGAGTGCCTACGACAGGTACTACGGTGACCCGACGAACAAGCCGAACCCGAACCTCGGCGAGATCAGCCATCCGCCGTACTACGCCGCCAAGATGGTTCCGGGCGACCTGGGCACCAAGGGCGGCATTCGCACCGACGTGCACGGCCGCGCACTTCGCGACGACGGCAGCGTGATCGACGGCTTGTACGCGGCGGGCAACGTGAGCGCTCCCGTGATGGGGCACACCTACCCCGGGCCGGGCGGCACCATCGGCCCCGCGATGACCTTCGGCTATCTGGCCGCCCTGCACATCGCCGGAGCGTCCGGCGACGATGCGGGTCAGAATGACCCGAGGAGGAACCGGACAGAGGGAGAACGCTGACATGCCGATCGATCCCGACGTCGCACTGGCCGCCGAGCTGGACCCGATCGAATTCGCCTGGAGCAGCAGCGATGTGCAGCTTTATCACCTCGGATTGGGCGCAGGCGCCGACCCGATGGATGCCCGCGAACTGCGCTACCTGATCGATGACACACCGCAGGTGCTGCCGACATTCGGCAACGTGGCCGCGACCTTCCATGCCACCAAGCCGCCAACCGTGCAGTTTCCCGGTATTGACATCCAGCTGAGCAAAGTTCTGCACGCCAGCGAGCAGGTCACCGCGCCGGCGCCGTTACCGCCGTCGGGTTCGGCGAAGGCCGTCACCCGGTTCACCGACATCTGGGACAAGGGCAAGGCCGCGGTGATCTGGTCCGAGACCCGGGTGACCGCACCGGACGGGACGCTGCTTTGGACGCAGCGGCGTTCGATCTTCGCTCGCGGCGAAGGCGGGTTCGGTGGCGACCGTGGGTCGTCTACCTCGACGGCCGCACCGGAGCGGGCGCCGGACCTGGAGCTCGACATCCCGGTGCTGCCGCAGCAGGCGCTACTCTACCGGCTCTGCGGCGATCGCAATCCGCTGCACTCCGATCCCGAATTCGCCTCTGCGGCAGGGTTTCCGCGGCCGATCCTGCACGGCCTGTGCACTTACGGCATGACCTGTAAAGCGCTCACCGACGCGGTGCTCGACGGCGATGCAGGCGCCGTCGGCTCCTACGGCGCGCGGTTCACCGGCGTCGCGTACCCGGGCGAGACGCTGAAGGCCTCCGTCTGGAAAGAGGACGGGCGACTGCTGGCCACCGTCACCGCGCCCGCTCGCGAGGACGCCGTCGTGCTCGCCGGGGTGGATCTCGTTCCGGCCTAGCCGCTTGATGGGCGAACGTGAAACTAACTTCACGGTTGGCGTCGTGCGTGAAGCTGGCTTCACGCACGATCAGCTAAAGCGGTTGTGACCCGTCGAACGATGTTGGCAGGCCGATCCCCTGCCACGACGCGGATCACCGTCCAGCCAAGTCGGTGCAATGTCTCCAATCGCCGCACATCCCAACGATATTGGGCCCGATCACTGCGATGTTGGTCGCCGTCGTACTCCACAGCAACCCTGAGATGGTCCCACCCCATATCAAGATATGCGATCACTGTGCCGAATTCATCGCGTACCGGGACCTGCGTTTGCGGCCGCGGGAGACCAGCATTGACGAGGACCAGCCGCAACCACGTCTCCTTGGGAGACTGCGCCCCAGCATCGAACAGACTGATTGCAAGGCGCGCACGTGTGATACCTCGACGACCTGGATACCGCTGAGCCAAAAGCTCAACGTCGGCCGCTTTGAATTCCGTCGCACGGGCCAGCGAATCGATGGCGGCAACTCCGCTCGTGACCGGGTACCAGCATCCGAGGTCGAGCACGGTCCTGGCCGGAGTAGTCACTGGAACACCGTCGACGACGGTGATCTCGTCTTCCTCAATTCGGTCTCCGCGTGTCTGGAGACCGGCTAGCCTGTGCCGGTTATCGTGGATCAGCTCCACGGCCGTCGTCTCCTCGACCCATCTGCTTCCGTGTAACGCGGCCGCAGATATGCCCGCGACGACTGCTTGGCGCTTGGCCCACAGCCACCCGGCTTTGGCGCGTAGAGCGGCAGTTACTTCTATGTCACGATCTACGTAGACATCTCGGAATAGCCTGGCATAGCCAGTGCACAGCTGACTTCTCGTCAGCGCACCACTGGCGATGGCCTCGCTACCAAGGAATGGCTCTGCCATCGCCGCAGCGTGTCATTATGCGGACCCATCGTCACTTCACCCGTCGAACGTGAACGCACTTTCACACTCGCCGCCGAACGTGACGTCAAGTTCACACTCGGGCACACTCGAAGGGGTTCAGCCCAGGATCAGGCCGGAGGTCGGTACGCCGGTGCCGGCCGTGACGAGCACATGCTCGACATCGGGCACCGGGTTCACCGATGTGCCCCGCAGTTGCCGCACTCCCTCGGCGATGCCGTTCATCCCGTGGATGTAGGCCTCACCGAGTTGCCCGCCGTGGGTGTTGATCGGGAGTCGACCACCGATCTCGATCGCACCGTCGGCGATGAAGTCCTTCGCCTCGCCCCAGCCGCAGAATCCCAACTCCTCCAACTGAATCAGGGTGAACGGCGTGAAGTGGTCGTAGAGGATCGCAGTCTGGATGTCCGCTGGCTTCAGGCCGGACTGCGACCACAGCTGCTTACCTACCAGGCCCATCTCCGGTAGTCCGTCGAGCTCCGGCCGGTAATAGCTGACCATCGAATACTGGTTGGGGCTCGAGCCTTGGGCCGCTCCCTCGATGATGGCCGGCCGGTTTCTCAGATCCTTCGCTCGCTCTGCTGAGGTGACGACGATCGCGACCGCGCCGTCGGTCTCCTGGCAGCAGTCCAGCAGCCGCAATGGCTCGGCGATCCACCGTGAATTCTGGTGGTCCTCAATCGTTATCGGTTTCTCGTAGAAGTACGCCTTGGGGTTGTTGGCGGCGTGCTTGCGATCGGCGACCGAGATGGTGCCGAAGTCCCGGCTGGTCGCGCCTGACAGATGCATGTAGCGCTTGGCGATCATGGCTACCTGCGCGGCAGGTGTCGACAGCCCGTGCGGGTACGAGAACGAGTTGTCCACGCCGGTGGAATCGGCGTTCTCCACCAACCGAAGCTGTACCTGGCCGAACCGCTGACCGGATCGTTCGTTGAAAGCACGGTATGCCACAACGCAATCCGCGACACCGGTCGCCACCGCGATGGCCGCCTGTTGGACCGTCGCGCACGCCGCGCCGCCGCCGTGGTGGATCTTGGAGAAGAACTTCAGATCCCCGATGCCGGTGGCCCGCGCGATGGCGACCTCGGTGTTGGAGTCCATCGTGAAGGTGACCATGCCGTCGACGTCACCCGGTGTCAGACCGGCGTCGTCGAGCGCGTCCAGGACGGCTTCGGCAGCCAGCCGAAGCTCGCTGCGACCGGAGTTTTTCGAGAAGTCGGTGGCGCCGATGCCGACGATCGCGGCCTTACCGGAAAGTTCACCGGCCATCAGAACCCCCGATTGTCAACGTCGCGTTCGCGATGACGTGATCGCCAAGGCTGTTGCTGCCAACGATTTTCAACGCGATCAACCCGTCATCGACCGCGGTGACTTCGCCCTTGAACGTCACAGTGTCGTAGGCGTACCACGGCACACCCAGCCGCAGACCGATCGACTTGATGAGCGCTGAAGGGCCGGCCCAGTCGGTGATATAGCGCTGAACCAGGCCGGTGTCGGTGAGGATGTTGACGAAGATGTCCTTGGAACCCTTGGCCTGTGCCTTGTCGCGGTCGTGGTGGACGTCCTGGTAGTCGCGGGTGGCGATCGCCGTCGAGATGATGAATGTCGGGTCGCCGTACAAAGCCAGCTCCGGCAGCTTCGTGCCGACCTCTACTGTCGGGGCGCTCATACGTCGGGCTCCCACGCGTACAGTGTCCAGGCCGGGCCGATGTCATTGGCGGGGAAGTCGATATACGTTGCCTTAACCGGCATTCCGACCTCCACGGTGGCGGAGTCGACATTGCGTAGCTCGCCAAGCATCCGCACGCCCTCTTCCAACTGCACGAGCGCGATGACGAACGGCAGCGTGCGCCCGGGCACCTTCGGGGCGTGATGCACCACGAAGCTGAACACCGTGCCGTTGCCGCCGGCCACCACATAGTCGGTCGGGGTTTCCGTGTCCTGCCAGATGGCCGGCACCGGGGGGTGCTGCAGACTGCCGTCGGGCCGCTTCTGGATCCGCAACTCATGCGCCTTGACACCGTCCCAGAAGAACTTGGTGTCCTTGGATTCCGAAGGCCGCATCATGGAATTGGCGTCGAGGTCCCCGGGCACTGCACTGGGCGCGTCCTGCGATTTGCTGGGCTTGAATTTGAGTATCCGCCAGTTCATTTCGGCGACGTCTTCGTCGCCGACCCGCCAAACGATGTGCTGGTTGATGAACCAACCCTCGCCGAGGCCGGTTTGCTTGGGTCCGACCACGTCGCCCATCTCCGAGGAGATGCTGACGTCCTCGCCCGGTTGCAGATACCGGTGATACGTCTGCTCGCAGTTGGTCGCGACCACGCCAATGTAACCGTTGTCGTCCATCAGCTTCATGATCGGGCCCATGGGATCGTCGGTCGGGCGTTCGCCACCCAGCCCGAACATCGTCCACACCTGAATCATGGCCGGTGGGGCGACAATTCCGGGGTGGCCGACCGCGCGGGCCGCGCCTTCGTCGCGGTAGATGGGGTTGGTGTCGCCGATGGCTTCGACCCAGCTGTTGACCATCGGCTGGTTGACTGGGTCGCGGCCGGCACGCGACTTGGCGATGACGGTGGCTTTGATCTCCGCGAGGGCCTCGTGGATATCCGTCATCTGGGCACCCTCGGCACTTTGAGGCCGGACGCCGCGATCATCTCGCGCATCACTTCGTTCACGCCTCCACCGAAGGTAATCACCAAATTGCGCTTGGTCTGCGAGTCGAGCCAGTCCAGAAGTTCGGCGGTGTCCGACTCAGCCGGGTTGCCATACTTGCCGACGATCTCTTCGGCCAGCCGGCCGATGTACTGAATACTCTCGGTGCCAAAGACTTTCGTCGACGCGGCGTCGGCCACGTTGATCTCTTCGCCCGCGGCAGCCACCTGCCAGTTGAGTAGTTCGTTGACCCGCCACATGGAATAGATCTCACCAAGCGCTCGCTTGACGTCCTGGTGGTCGATGGGGGTGACCCCGTCGCCACCCGGCTTGGACGCCCAGTCGTGCAGCCGGTCGTAGATACCAGCGGTGCGGCCGGCCGGACCGAGCATCACCCGTTCGTTGTTGAGCTGGGTGGTGATCAGTCGCCATCCACCGTTCTCCTCGCCGACCAGCATGTCGGCGGGCACGCGAACGTCGTTGTAGTAGGTGGCGTTGGTGTGGTGGGCGCCGTCGGACAGAATGATCGGCGTCCAGGAGTAGCCGGGGTCCTTTGTGTCGACGATCAGGATCGAGATGCCCTTGTGCTTCACGGCTTCCGGGTCGGTGCGACAAGCCAGCCAGATGTAGTCGGCGTCGTGAGCACCGGTGGTGAAAATCTTTTGCCCGTTGACGATGTACTCGTCGCCGTGGCGGATGGCGGTTGTGCGCAGCGACGCCAAGTCGGTGCCGGCCTCCGGCTCGGTGTAGCCGATCGCGAAGTGCACCTCACCGGCCAGAATCGCCGGCAGAAACTTCTTCTTCTGCGCGTCGCTGCCGAACTGCTGCAGCACCGGGCCGACCGTCTGCAATGTCACCGCCGGCAGCGGCACGTCGGCCCGATGCGCCTCGTTGACAAAGATCGACTGCTCGATCGGACCCAAGCCCAAGCCGCCGAACTCCTTTGGCCATCCGACGCCGAGCTTGCCGTCCTGACCCATCCGCCGGATCACGGCGCGGTATGCCTCGTTGTGCCGGTCCTTCTCCATCGCTTTCATCTCGTCGGACGAGATCAGATTGGAAAAGTATTGGCGCAGTTCGGCTTGCAGCTGACGCTGCTCCGGGGTCAGGTCGATGAACATTGCGCTCCCACCAGGTCGAGACGATGCGATGGCCCACCCAGCAGTCGGGTCAGGTCCTTGATCGTGGAGTAGTACCGGTGCATCGGGTAAGTGATGTCCATCCCCATGCCGCCGTGCAGGTGGTGGCAAATTTGCATCACCCGCGGCGCTTGCGAGGTAATCCAGTAGCCGAGCACGTCCAGGTCTTCGCTGGCGTCGCGGCTCTCTGCCAACCGCCAGATCACCGACGTCGACGTCAAATCGATGGTCCGCGACGCGATGTAGACCTCGGCGAGTTGAGCGGCAACAGTCTGAAAGGTCGACAGCGGCTTGCCGAACTGTTGGCGGTTCGCCACGTAGTCGGCGGTCAACCGTAATGCGCCGGCGACCAGGCCGGCGGTGTAGGCACCGATCGCGGCCAGGGCCAACTGATTCAACCGCTGCGCCGTCGCTCCGGTGAGCACATCCTCGTCGGCCACCGCGACATCGGAGAACGTGACGACGTATTCGTCGGCCCCGTTGGATGTCGGGGTTTTCGCGATCTGCACGCCGTCGGCCTTGGGTGGTAACACGACGACGGCGCTGTCGGCGGTGACCAGCATCCATTCAGCGTTTTGGGCGTACCCGACCCCGACTTTGGTTCCCGACAGCCGATTGTGCACGAAGGTCGTCGCGGGCCGGTCCGGCAGCGCCGTGCCTGGTTCGTTCAGCGCTGCGGTCAGCACGGAGCCCTTGGCCAGGCCGCTGAGATAACGGTCCTGCTGGTCGTCAGAAGCCAAGTCCAGCAACGGAATCGCACCAAACCCGAGCGTTGCCAGCGCCGGGCTGATCAGGCCGTGGCGGCCGATCTCGGTCAGCGCCGTGGCGATCTCGGGCAAGCCGACTCCGTCACCGCCCGCCCGTTCGGGCACCGGCAACGCCGTCGCACCACCGGAGACCAGCGCCTCCCACGAGTTATCCCGGTCGAGAACCGACGTGACCACATCGGCGACTGCTTGCTGCTCTGGGTCCGGGGTGAAATCCATCAGTTCGCGACCGCGCTCTTGCCGGAGTAGTCGACCTGCCAGTGCTTGATGCCATTGAGCCAACCCGACCGCAGCCGTTCGGGTTCCGAAATCGGCTTCAGGTCCGGCATGTGGTCGGCGACGGCGCTGAAGATCAGGTTGATCGTCATCCGGGCCAGGTTGGCGCCGATGCAGTAGTGCGCACCGGTGCCACCGAAGCCGACGTGCGGGTTCGGGTCGCGCAGGATGTTGAAGGCGTGCGGGTCCTCGAAGACCTCGTCGTCGAAGTTGGCCGACCGATAGGACATCACCAGCCGCTGGCCCTTCTTGATTTGCACGCCACCCAACTCGAGATCTTCGTTGGCGGTGCGCTGGAAGGCCGATACCGGCGTGGCCCAGCGGACGATCTCGTCCGCAGCGGTCGCCGGGCGTTCCTTCTTGTACAACTCCCACTGATCCGGGTTGTTCGCGAAGGCGATCATTCCGTGCGTGATCGAGTTGCGGGTGGTCTCGTTGCCGGCCACCGCCAGCATGATCACGAAGAAACCGAACTCGTCATCGGACAGCTTCTCCCCGTCGATATCGGCCTCGATCAAGGTCGTAACGATGTCTTCGGTCGGGTTCTTGCCCCGCTCGTCGGCCATCGCCATCGCGTACATGATCAGTTCCATCGACGACTGCGCCGGATCGACGTCGGCGAACTCGGGATCCTCGCCGCCGGTCATCTCGTTGGACCAGCGGAACAGCTTGTCGCGATCGTCCTGGGGCACGCCCAACAGGCCGGCGATGGCCTGCAGCGGCAGTTCGCACGACACCTGCTCGACGAAATCGCCACTGCCCGCGCTGGCCGCGGCCTTAGCGATGTTCTGGGCGCGCTGTGCGAGCTCCTCCTCCAGCCGACCCACCGCACGGGGGGTGAATCCCCGGGAGATGATCTTGCGCAACCGGGTGTGGTGCGGGGCGTCCATGTTGAGCATGACGTTGCGCTGCAGTTCGACGTTCTCGCGCGTCATTTCCTTGGGCCAGGTCGGGATGGCGCCGTTCTGCCAATTGGAGAAGATGTCGCTGCGGCGCGAGACTTCCTTGACGTCG
>DASXJI010000561.1:0-2036 GCA_036497495.1 Mycobacterium sp. | reverse complement strand
GGCGAATTAATTATTTTCTGAAACTAACTCAGCCGTCGTCGATACTCGCTATCACGAAAATCGGTCTCCCAGCGAAATCGCCTGTAGCGCATTGCGTTTCCATGCTTTTCACGCCGCAAACGTCTTCGAGGGTCTTTCGTCTTAGGAACGCGGCCGTACCTATTCACGCTTGACCGGTCGCTTTGTGCTGCCGGCACGCGAGTAGTCCACCCCGGCGTCACGTCATCGACCAGCAAACTGATCAGGTACCCCACGACGAGCGGTGTGGCCACGCCCCGGGCGGGCGGCCCGGATCCGGCGCGACGGCGCGGCCCAGGAATGAACCCGGAAGCTATGGCGTTCGGCTAGCGGTGGCGCACGCGAAGAAATGCCTTAATATCAGCCCGTCGGGCATTCCTAGTCGGGGGTCACGGTGGTTTTGAGGCTTCTCAAGCGCATGTGGATTCCACTCGTCGTACTCGTGGCACTGATCATCGGGGGCGTTGCGGTGATGCGACTCAACGGCGTGTTCCCCGGACCCGGCTTGCCCAAGCCCGATCCCCGGGATGCGACCCCGCCGTATGCGGCGAAGACCGCGGTCTACGAAATCCTGGGTCCGCCCGGGACGACCGGCGTCGTCAACTGGATGGATGCGGAGTCACTGCCGCAGAAGGCCAATTTCACGACCTTGCCTTGGTCGAAAACGATCGTCGCCGAGATGCCCGGCATCTTCGCCTATGTCATCGCCCAAGGTGACGGCCCCTCGATCGGCTGCCGGATCACCGTTGACGGCAAATTGGTCGATCAACAACAGGCCAACACCCGGGACGCGCAGGTTTCCTGCTTGGACAAGTCCGCGTGACCGACGACACCACTGGCGCGTCCGACGATGCCGATGAATCGAGCGACACGGACAAAATCCCCGTCGCAGAGCGCACCGAAGTTGAGCACAAACCGCGGATAGCCCGCACCATCCGAGTTCTGGCGCTACCGATCGTCGTGATCTGGGTGCTGTTCGCGGTCGGCGTGAATGTTTTCGTCCCGCAGTTGGAGAAGGTTGCCGAGGAAATCTCGGTGCCGCTCTCGCCATCAGACGCGCCGTCGGTGACCGGCATGAAGCACCTCGGGGCGAAGTTCAAGGAGTACGACTCCGACAATCTCGTGCTGGTGACCCTGGTCGGTGACAAACCTCTCGGCCAGGACGCTCACCAGTATTACGACGAGCTGGTCAAGAAGCTGCAGGCCGACCACGAACACGTCGAGCACGCACTGAACTTCTGGGGACAGCGGTTCACGTCCTCGGGTGTGGAGAGCTACGACCACAAGGCCGCCTACGTCCAGGTCAACCTGCGCGGTGACCAGGGCGGAGCCGTCGGCGACGCGTCCGTCGCCGCGGTTCGCAAGATTGTGGCGGACTCGAAGCCGCCGCCGGGTGTGAAGGCCTACGTCGCCGGCCAGGGAGCCTTGACCGCCGACGTGATCGTTGTCGGTGACAAGAGCCTGGCCAAGATCACGATCATCACGGTCATCGTCATCGCGATCATGCTGATGTTCGTTTACCGGTCCATCGGCACCGTGTTGCTGACCATGGTGATCCTCTTCGTGGGACTCGCGGCCGGCCGCGGCGTGGTTTCGCTGCTGGGCGAAATCGGCATCATGGGGTTGTCGACCTTCGCCGTGAACCTGCTGACCTCACTCGCGATCGCGGCGGGTACCGATTACGCGATTTTCATGGTCGGCCGCTACCAGGAGGGCCGTGAACGGGGCTTGGACCGTGAAGCCGCCTACTACGACACCTTCGCCGGCGTCAGCAAGGTGGTGCTGGGCTCCGGTCTGACCATTGTTGGGGCGCTGGCCTGTCTGAAGTTCACCCGGCTGCCGTACTTCAGTTCGTTGGCGTTCCCATGCGCGGTAGGTCTGCTGGTGGTGGTTGCGGCCGGGGTGACCCTGACGCCGGCCCTGATCGCATTCGCCAGCGGCTTCGGCCTTTTCGACCCGAAGCGCGAGTTCAACTACACCCGGTGGCGCCGTCTGGCGACGGCCATCGTGCGGTGGCC
>DASXJI010000560.1:0-3490 GCA_036497495.1 Mycobacterium sp. | reverse complement strand
ATAAATCCGATCGCCGTCGTGATGGCGGTGGCTTGCAGGGTTGCGTGTGGCGCCGCCGCCTGATCAAGGTTTAGCCCGGGCAGTAGTTGTGGGTATTGCGCGATGGCCCATCCCCAGAGCAGGGCGGTGACCGCGAGAGCGGCGCTGGCGCGTACGGCGATGTAGCGGCGCCGCGTGAGCAGGAGCAGGGACAGCAGTCCCATGGCGATGGATGCGGCGATGAGCGCGACGCCGCGGTGGGTGAGACGCTGATAGAGCTGGTTGGCGTCGCTGTGCACGACAGCGATCGCGGCGATCGCGAGCATTCCGACGAGGATGCCGCTGATGAGGCCTTGTCGACGAAAGTATTCGGCCAACTTTGCCTGTTCGTCTCGGCGTGCGTCCGCGGTCAGGTAGATGGCTGCGAGGTAGGCGCACACCCCCACAGCGAGGATGCCGCAGCTCAGCGAGGTGGGATTGGCCCAGCTGGTGATTATGTTGCCGTGGGCCAGGCCGGGCGGAACGCGATCGGATCCGATGGCGCCGGCGATTGTGCCCAGGAAGAACGGAGTGATGACCGAGGAGAATGCGAACGCTGCCCCGAACAGCCGCCGTTGCCAATCTTCGGTGACGGCTTTGCGGAACGCGAACGCCGACCCGCGGGCGATGATGCCGATCGCGACCAGGGTGAGCGGGATGTAAAGGGTGGAAGCGACGGCCGCGAACAGTGGCGGGAATGCGGTCCAGACGACGACGAGGACGAAGATCAGCCAGACGTGGTTGGCCTCCCAAACCGGCCCAATCGAGTGCTCGATGAGTGTGCGTCGGGGCCGACCGTGCTGCGGGTCGCCCGCAATCAGATCCCAGAATCCGGTGCCAAAGTCGGCCCCGCCCAACAGGGCGTAGGCAGTCACCGATAGCCAGGTGAGTCCTAACAGTGCGGTGGCCAGCGACATGGCTAGTGCACCTCGACGTCGGTCACGTCGGATTCTTGGGGCGCCAGCGGTACCGGATGGGTTCGGGTCATGTGTCGCAATACATAGATGGTGGCGGCGGTGAGCACGGCGTAGACGACGAGCAGCACGGGTAGCCCCCAGCCGATTCCCGCGGCAGGGTTGACCGCTTGATCGACGCGCAGCAGGCCGTAGACGATCCACGGTTGGCGTCCGACTTCGGTGGTGATCCAGCCGCACTCCATGGCCACCACCGAAGCGATGCCCGACACCGCGACTGCGCGCAGGAACCAGGTCGTTGTGGGCATATCGCGGTGTCGCCACCACGTCCAGGCCAGCCACGCCCCCAGCGCCAGCAGCACGAAACCGATGCCGACCATGGTGTCGAAGGCAAGGTGAACGACGTTCACCGGTGGCCGCCGGCCGGCGGGGACGCCGTCTAGGCCAGCGACGTAGGCGTTGGGGTCCAGATGCGCCAACAGCGAGAGGCCGTTAGGCAGGTGAATCGCGCCGTGCAGCCCGTTGTCGTAGTACACGCCACCGACCGAAAGCGGGGTTCCATATCGACCGTGGTAGAGGCCTTCCATCGCGGCGAGCTTTGCGGGCTGGTCATCCGCAACGTAGCGGGCTGCCCAGTCACCGACCACGATCTGGATGGGCGTGATCGCGCAGGCAAAGCTCAGCGGAATGAGCAGACCGAGCCGGTGGTAGCGGTCGCGGCGCGCACGCAGCATAGCGACGGCGTAGACGCTGGCGGTCACGAAGCCGGTGACCATCAGAGCCGCCAGGATCATATGTGTCGTCTCAGGCCAGGTGGCGTTGTTGAACATCGCCGCCCACGGGGACACACTGGCCAGTTTGCCGTTGCGCTCGGTGAATCCTTGGGGGCTGTTCATCCACGCGTTGGCGCACACGACAAAGAACGCCGACGCTACGCCGGCGATGAATATCGGGATCCCGGACAACAGATGGGTGCGCGGCGAAAGCCGCTCCCAGCCATACAAGTAGATGCCGAGAAAGATCGCTTCGACAAAGAAAGCGAAACCCTCGATCGTGAACGGCAGACCGATCACCGAGCCGTAATGCTCCATCAACCCCGACCACAACAGTCCCATCTCAAAGGACAAGATCGTGCCCGAGACGGCACCCACAGCGAACAACACCCCCAGCGCGCGGGCCAACCGCCGGGCCAACAAACGGTAGGCGACATCGCCCGTGCGTTGCCCCCGCCACTCCGTGAACAGAATCAGGCCGGGTAGGCCCACCCCGAGACAGGCCAAGATGATGTGCCAGCCCAGCGAGAACCCCATCTGCGACCGCGGCGCCATGATGCTGCCGACCGCCAGAATCGGCGTATGCGCGGCCACGGCACTCATCATTCACCCAGCTGCTCTCTTAAATGTCGTATGGGGCCGGTAAGGAATTTACTGGAATCGGTAGCGGTGCGCGGTTGCCCGCCGGATTCCGAATGCTTCAGCAAGTTCACGCACGGATTCAGCAGGTCGGTGGAGGGTGGCCTGGTTATCGTCAAGCAGGTGTGAAGGTGGCGTGTAGGGCGCTCCGCGACAGGACGCCGACTGCGCCTCATCGACTTTGCCGCTAGACGGATCGACGCCGACGCATACAGGCGGCGGGGTATTGGACGCGGAAGCGTAGCGTGCCGGCACGAGTACCGCCGGGCTAGCCTGCGCGAGGGTCCGGAACCCCTGCCCGGGAGGCCAATTCGCGGTCTTGGCCGCATCCAGCCCGACAGGAAATTAACGTCAGTGTGACGTATTGGATGGGTTCAGCCCCTGTAGATACCGCTGCCCGCTGGGCGCGCTGCGCCCAAACCGGCACTCTCGGATGTTCCGGACGGCGATTTAGGTGGCCCGTTGAGGAGCGAGGATCTCAGAACATTGCCGCGAGGTGCCCGGATGGGCCAATCGTCAACGGTTGCGAGCCCTCGCAAGCCGCGACGTCACCGGCCAAGCCAAAGGAATTCGCATGTGTCGGGAAAACCTCACAGCGTTTGCGGCGTTCAATCTCCTCACACGCGCCTCCCAGAGCCTCAATATGAAACTGGTGACTGTCGCCCGAAGGGTCGTCGACGATCACGAGGCAGCACTGACGCGACCAAACACACCTCCTAGTCCGCAAGGATCTCGTGGCCGACAGCACTGTCTACGCAATCAGAACGCCTGTCGTCGCGTTGGTGACTTCGGCCGGTGGCCTTAACGCATTAACGCAGGTGCTCGGCAGACTACCCGCAGATTTGCCTGCCGCCGTCCTGGTCGTCCAGCACATCGACCCCGAGCATACGAGTTCCTTGCCAGCCATCCTTGACAGCCGAACGGCCCTCAGCGTTCACCCGGCTCACAACGACGATCTGTTGGTTGCAGGAACGGTGCTGGTCGCACCACCGGCAAACCACCTTCTGGTCACCTCCGACGCACATATTGGGCTCATCGATTCTGGCGGGTTTCCGCCGTCACGACCCTCCGCGGATCTTCTGCTGGCAACGCTGGCCGTCACATGCGGTCCCAGGTCCTTGGCAGTTGTCCTAACCGGCAAAGGCA
>DASXJI010000559.1:0-4180 GCA_036497495.1 Mycobacterium sp. | reverse complement strand
AGGCGACCTGACAGTTCGAGTACCCGCTGAGAACGCCGAGTACGTCGGCGTCCGCGACGTTGTCGGCCAAGAGGGCCTCGACAAGGTGTTCCAGGTGCTTCGCGCGCCGCACACCGAAGAGCCGACCAACTGGTCCCGCCGTTACAAGGCCAACCTGGAGAAGCTTGCCTCCGGCGACGTCAACAAGGTTGCTGAGGTCGTGCGCGACCTGTGGCGCCGCGATCAGGAACGCGGCCTGTCCGCCGGCGAGAAGCGCATGCTGGCCAAGGCCCGTCAGATCTTGGTGGGCGAGCTCGCGCTGGCCGAAAGCACCGACGACGCCAAGGCGGAGACCATCCTCGACGAGGTCCTGGCCGCCGCGTCCTGAATCGCCTGACGCGCAAGGACCGGGGTTGAGCGGCACGGTCGCAGTAGTCCCGGCCGCCGGGTCTGGCGAACGGCTGGCGGCCGGTGTGCCGAAAGCGTTTTTCCAACTCGAGGGGCTCACCCTGGTCGAGCGCGCCGTCAATGGCCTGCTGGAGTCCGGTGTGGTCGATCGTGTTGTGGTCGCGGTACCCGCCGACCGCACTGACCGGGCGAAATTGATCCTGGGCCGAGATGCGACTGTCGTCGCGGGCGGAGCCAACCGTGGCGACTCGGTCGGCCGGGCATTAGCGGCCGTGGCCGACGTGGAAGATCCCGAGTTCGTGCTGGTCCATGACGCCGCCCGGGCGCTGACACCGCCCGAGTTGGTGGTGCGGGTAGTCGAAGCGTTGCGGGCAGGCCATCAGGCCGTGGTGCCCGTGCTGCCGCTCTCGGACACCATCAAGGCCGTCGATGCAAACGGCGCGGTCCTGGGGACGCCGGAGCGGGCTGGTCTGCGCGCCGTGCAAACCCCGCAGGGTTTTGCCACCGAGCTGTTGCTGCGCGCATACCAGCAGGCCGGAACGGCCGATTTCACCGACGATGCGTCGCTGGTCGAGCACGTCGGCGGGCAGGTGCAAGTGGTCGACGGCGACCCGTTGGCGTTCAAGATCACCACCCGCCTCGACCTGCTGCTGGCCCAAGCGATCGTGAAACAGTGAACGCGCGAGTCGGTGTAGGCACCGATGTACACGTCATAGCATCCGGCCGGCCGTGCTGGTTGCTTGGCCTGCTGTTTCCCGACGTCGACGGCTGTGCCGGACACTCCGACGGCGACGTGGCCGTGCACGCGCTGTGCGACGCGCTGCTGTCGGCGGCCGGTCTGGGCGACATCGGCGACGTGTTCGGAGTCGACG
This sequence comes from Mycobacterium sp., assembly GCA_036497495.1. GTDB lineage: Bacteria > Actinomycetota > Actinomycetes > Mycobacteriales > Mycobacteriaceae > Mycobacterium. Next base: position 2,921 of record DASXJI010000559.1, on the reverse strand, counting down.
ACCCGCGGTGGGCCGGTGTTAGCGGTATGACGATGCTGCGCCACGTCGCGGATCTGATCGCAGAGCACGGTTATCGCGTCGGCAACGCGGCGGTACAGGTGATCGGCAACCGTCCCAGGATCGGGCCCCGTCGGGCTGAGGCGCAGACGGCGCTGACCGAAGTGCTGGATGCGCCGGTGTCGGTGTCGGCGACCACCACCGACGGGCTTGGGCTGACCGGGCGTGGCGAGGGCCGGGCGGCAATCGCAACGGCTTTGCTGGTCGCGCTCGACGACACCACGCGCTAGCCCCTGCAGGGCCGGTCGATCTTTCGCATCCCGGTGATCGTTTCCCTAGCTGGAGGACGCTCGTGCCGTGTCCGGCGGGCTTTGTCGGCGCAATGGGCCCGGCGAAGGTGCAGTGGTCTTCGATTACATATCCGGCCCGGTAAGCTGGCATGTCGTGACCGATAGCGCCGACCTGCGGCTACACGACACGGCGACGGGTGCCGTGCGTGAGTTCGTGCCGATGCGGGTCGGGCACGTCTCCATTTATTTGTGTGGCGCCACCGTGCAGGGACTGCCGCACATCGGCCACGTGCGTAGCGGGGTCGCCTTCGACATCCTGCGCCGCTGGCTCAGCGCGCGGGGCTGCGACGTCGCGTTCATCCGCAACGTCACCGACATCGACGACAAGATCCTCAACAAAGCCGCCGCGGCCGGCCGGCCCTGGTGGGAATGGGCGGCGACCTATGAGCGGGCATTCTCGGCCGCCTACGACGCCCTCGGCGTCCTGCCACCGTCTGCCGAGCCGCGGGCCACCGGCCACATCACCCAGATGGTCGAGCTGATCGAGCGGCTGATCGAATCAGGCCACGCCTACGCCGGTTGCGGCGACGTCTATTTCGACGTCTTGAGCTACCCCGAGTACGGCCAACTGTCCGGGCATCGGATCGACGACGTGCATCAGGGCGAGGGAGTCGCGAGCGGTAAGCGAGATCAGCGGGACTTCACGCTGTGGAAGGGCGCCAAGCCCGGCGAACCGTCATGGCCCACGCCATGGGGACGCGGACGGCCCGGCTGGCATCTCGAGTGCTCTGCGATGGCTCGCAACTATCTCGGCACCGAATTCGACATCCATTGCGGTGGAATGGATTTGGTGTTCCCACACCACGAGAACGAGATTGCTCAAAGCCGCGCGGCGGGCGACAAGTTCGCTCGCTACTGGCTGCACAACGGTTGGGTCACCATGGGCGGCGAGAAGATGAGCAAGTCGCTGGGCAACGTGTTGTCTATCCCGGCAATGCTGCAGCGTGTGCGCGCCGCCGAACTCCGCTACTACCTGGGTAGCGCCCACTATCGCTCGATGCTTGAGTTCTCCGAGACAGCGTTGATGGACGCGGTCAATGCCTACGTCGGCATCGAGGAATTCCTGCATCGGGTGCGCACCCGGGTTGGTGTGGTCGAGCCTGGGCGGTGGACGCCACGGTTCGCCGCCGCCCTCAACGACGACCTCGCGGTGCCGACGGCGCTGGCCGAGGTGCACCGCACCCGCGCGGAGGGCAACCGGGCGCTCGACGCGGGCGACCACGAAGCCGCACTGGCCCGCGCCGCAGAAATCCGGGCGATGATGGGCATTCTCGGCTGCGACCCGCTCGACGAGCGCTGGGAGTCGCACGACGAGACGTCGGCTGCGCTGGGCGCGGTAGACGTACTGGTGCGCGCCGAGTTGGAGCGCCGCGAACAGGCCCGCGTGCAGCGCGACTGGAAGCTCGCCGACGAGATCCGGGACCGCCTCAAAGACGCCCATATCGAAGTCACCGACACCGGCGATGGCCCGCAATGGTCACTGGGAACCAACCCCGATGGCCGGTAACTCCCAACGCCGCGGAGCGATTCGCAAAGCCGGCACCAAGAAGGGCCCAACCGTCGGCTCCGGCGGGCAGCGACGCCGCGGGCTGGAGGGCCGCGGAGCTACTCCGCCCGCGCACATGCGGCCGAACCACCCGGCCGCCAAGCGAGCCAAGGCACAGCCGCGCCGGCCCGCCAAACGCAAAGACGACGGTTTCGAGACCGTACTGGGGCGCAACCCGGTAGTGGAGTGCCTGCGCGCCGGGGTTCCGGCGACCGCGTTGTATGTGGCGCTCGGCACCCAGGCTGACGAGCGAGTCACCGAATCCGTCACTCTGGCAGCCGATTCCGGCATCGCAATCCTGGAAGTGCCACGCACCGATCTGGATCGAATGACCACCAACGGCTTGCACCAGGGCATCGCGCTGCAGGTGCCGCCGTACAACTACCTGCATCCCGACGAGTTACTCAAGACCGCTATCGCCACCCCGCCGGCCCTGCTCGTCGCGCTGGACAACATCTCCGACCCGCGAAATCTCGGCGCGATCGTCCGCTCAGTCGCGGCGTTCGGCGGCCATGGCGTGCTCATTCCGGAGCGGCGGTCTGCGTCTGTGACGGCAGTCGCGTGGCGAACCAGTGCCGGCGCGGCGGCCCGGATTCCGGTCGCGCGCGCCACGAATCTCAATCGGACACTTAAGGATTGGGCTGACCGAGGCCTGCAGCTGGTCGGACTCGATTCCGAAGGCGACACGATCGTCGACGACGTGGACGGCGGCGGTCCGATCGTGGTAGTGGTCGGATCGGAAGGCAAGGGGTTGTCCCGGCTGGTCCGCCAGAGCTGCGATGCGGTGGTGTCGATTCCGATGTCGGGCGTGAGCGAATCGTTGAATGCCTCGGTGGCTGCCGGGGTCGTGCTGGCTGAAATCGCCCGCCAGCGCCGGAGCTAGCAGAGCGATGGTCGGCCGTCTGCTGCGTGACCACAAGATTCTCGCCGCCACCGGCGCTTTCGCCGGCTACACGGCGGGCATGATTGTCCTGGAAAATCGTATGCGGGCTACCGGTGGCCCAGGGATAATCTCATTTGAACTGGCC
>DASXJI010000558.1:0-2064 GCA_036497495.1 Mycobacterium sp. | reverse complement strand
ATCGTGGTTGTCGATTCGTAAACGCCTGTGAAACTTGATATTTCGTCGAAGGAACGAGAATGACACGCGTCAGCGACAATGCAGCGCGAAGCAATGAGGAGAAGCGACGCAAATGACAGATGTGAGTACGACGCTGCCGCCCGCACTGAGTCGGGCACTGGATCTGCTGGTTGACCCACCGAGCGAGCCGGATGTCAGTAACGGCTACCTGGACCTGCTCGACACCTCAGTCGACGGGGACGGCGAGGTGGCCAAGAACGACGGCGCGATCCAAGCGGTGTGGGCATCGCCAATCGGGTCTTTCCTCTACGACAACGCCCAGGCGCTGACCCGCCGGTTCATCGCCGCGTGGCAACTCCCGATCGAGTGGCTGAACATCCCGGAGGGCGGCGTCGCACTGGACGTTGGTTCGGGTCCCGGTTCCATCACCACATCGCTGGCTCACGCCGCCGGAGCCGACGGCCTTGCACTGGGCGTCGACATCTCTGAACCGATGCTGGCGCGCGCGGTGCGTGCGGCAGCGGGTCCGCAGGTCGGGTTCTTGCGGGCGGACGCGCAACGACTTCCGTTGCGTGATGAGACCGTCGACGCCGCGGTCTCGATCGCGGTGTTGCAGCTGATCCCCGATCCGGCGGCCGCGCTGTCCGAGATCGCCCGCGTGCTGAAGCCCGGCGGTCGACTGGCGGTGATGGTCCCGACCCTGCGTCCGCCGGTCGATCTGTGGCGGGCCCTTCCCACCGGCGGGGCTCACATTTTCGGCGAGGACGAAGTCGGCGACATCCTGGAAGAGCACGGCTTCACCAGCGTGCGCGTCAAGAGCGTCGGCACGTTTCAGTGGCTGCGCGGCAAGCGCGGCTGACCGCGCGGTCCTCAGACCGCCGGGTGGTTTTCCCGCACTCCGCCGTACATGCCCCGCCGCACCACTAACGGCATCACCAGGCGCTCGACCGGCCATGACGGCAGGCGAAACGCCTGGCCGGTCGGGAGGAAGACCTCCAAGCCGTTGGGCTGGATGCCCAGTATCGAGCCCCAACGGCGGCCGGGCGCTCGATACGTGCGGGAGCGTCGCCCGCCGAGTTCGGCGCGGACGTTGTGGGCCACCAGCGCGTCTCCGCGGTTGCGGGCGGAGCTGCGTAGCGGGTCGCTGGCCGCGACATCGCCGGCCGCGAACGCGTTTCGATGCCCCGGCACCTGAAGCTCCGGCGTCACGCGCACGAAGCCGCTCTCGTCCAGCAGCTCGCGCGGCAGCCAGTCGGTGTTTGGCTGCACCCGCCCGATCGCCCAGAGCACGGCGTCGGCCGAGGACGCCGGCTGTCCGGTGCTCCAGTCGACGCCGCCGCTGGTGATCTCGTCGCCTGCGAAGCCATTGGCAAGGGCGGCGCGATGCCCCGGATGCAAGCCCACGCCCAGCTCGGTCAACCGGCCGTGGATGCGCCGCCAAATCCGCGGGTGATAGTCGCCCAGCGCCCGGTCGCCGGGGAAGTACAGGTCAATTCGCTTGTCCGGCCACCTGGTTGCCAGGTTGACGGCGCTGGTGACCGCGGCCGCGCCGCCACCCACCACGATGACTGACTTGGCCGCGGCCATTCGATTGTGTGCAGCGTTGAGATCGGTGCCGACCTCCGCGGCCGACTGCACTGTAGGCCGGCGCCAGAAGCCGTTGCTGACCCCGGTCGAGATGACCAGCGCGTCGTATCCCTCGACGAATGTTTCGCCGTTGTCGCCACGGCCGGAGACGGTTCGCGCGTCCAGATCGGCGTCGGTCAAGGAGCCCTGGACGATCCGTACCGGATCCAGACGACGGAATCTGTCGAACGTGATCCAGTAGTCACGGGCCCAGTCGCGAGGACGAGCCAGCCGGACACCGAGTTCTTGGCCGCTGACCAATCCTGGTTTGGCCGCGATACCCACGACGTCGAAATGTTTGGCGAGCCGGATCGCGGCGAGAACGCCGACATCGCCCAAGCCCGCGACAACGACGCGTTTGCCGCTCATGCGGCCAAACTGTAACACGTTCTAGTTACGGGCCGATCGGCGTTGGATGGCCTCACGATTCAGATTTTT
>DASXJI010000557.1:0-2334 GCA_036497495.1 Mycobacterium sp. | reverse complement strand
CCGGGTGGATCCGCACATGGTTGGCGACAATCGAGGACCGTCGCCATTCGCTCCCGCGGAAGCATCCCGGGTCAGCCTGTTTGTGGACATGGAGCACGGCATCGTGGTCGCTCGCCAGAACCCGACGATGTCGACCGACGGGAAGGACGGCGGCACCGGCAAGCCGATCGTGAATGTGCTTCAGGGTGATAATGGCGCGTTGATGATCTCCTACCAGGCCGCCGATCCATTCGAGCCGGGAGTTGCCAAGCCGTTCGTCAACGTCAACGGCACGATGAACATCGTTCCCACCGGGGGTGGCAATGTCGCGGTCGGTGGTGACATCACGCCGTACCCGAGCACCGAGGCGTATCAATACAAACCAGACGGCGGCGTGACTCAACTGTTCAATCAACAGGTGACCACGAATCAGCTTGGGCCGCTGACTCTGCCGCTGGGTCACAACCACGTCGGTGCTTCGTTGCCGGATCTGCCTCAGCCGTGGACCCCGCAGATGCCGGATGGGCTACCCCCCTCGGCGCCGCGGCTGATACCAACCCAACCGTTGCCCATGACGACCTTGGGGCCGGCGGCGAACCCGCCGCAGGTCTATACCGTGCCGGTGCCGCCTCCACTGGCACCGTCGGTGGCGGCTCCGCCGTTGCCCGAGCCCACACCCCCGCCGTTGCCCGATCCACCATCCTGAGAGAAAGCGGTATTCACCATCAGCTCGAGCAGTCTGTCGCCCAGATACTGGGCGCTCGCAACGTTTTTCATCCCGATCGCGGGCGCTCTCGGATATGGGATCTGGCTGGGCATCAGCGCCGCCGGACTCGCGCAGTCCACCCGGTCCGAAGAGATTGTGCGAAGCGTTGCATTGCTGATCATGTCCGCCGTCTTTCTGCCGATTGCGCGTCCCTGGTCACGCGCGATCGGTATCGGGTTTTTGTACGCGCTGATCTTCATGCTGATCGGGGTGCTCCAGTTCGAGGTGTTCCGCGCCCCATGACGGGCCCTGTTGCCGGCCGATCAATGGCTCCAGCACCCTTGTTTTCGGTGTGGTCACCTGTCGTCGCGGTCGTCGGAGCCTTGGTCGCTTACTCGTCGCCCGGCTGGCTGATCGGGGTGGTCTGGACTCTCGGAGTGCTGTGCGCCCTGCCGTTCAAAAGATTCCGCGCGGTTGTCCCGGCGGCGCTGCTGACCTGGAGTGCCGGGTGGTCGGCGGCGCTCCTGCTGTCGTTCGCCGAGGCGGGGATCGTCGGCCTGTTCGTGGTGAAGTGACAGCTCCCCTCAGCCTTGGTAGGAAGTGGCCATGGCGCTGACGGTCAACCTCGAACACCTCGCCACATCGGCGGCGCAGATCACCGGTCACGGCGAGGACCTGGCGACCTCGCATCTATCGGCAGACAACCGCATTGCGGCCGCACAAGGCGGATGGACCGGACGGTCAGCCGAAGCACTGGCTCGCCGCGCGCCGCGCTGGACCGTCAACTCGACGGCACTGGTGACGCAGATGGGCGATCATGCCGAACATTTCTCCACCTGCGGCCAGGCGTACGCGACGATGGAAACTCACCACGCCGGGCAGTTGGACTCCCAGGTTCGGCCCTAGGCACAACTTCTCTCCAACCGCCGGTAAAGATCAGGCGACGGCAATACGCTGATCGCTATGGCAGCTACGCGCGACCCGAAGGTCGTCGTTTTGGGAGGCGGTTCCTGGGGCACCACCGTCGCGTCCATTTGTGCGCGCCGCGGGCCGACGCTGCAGTGGGTGCGCTCGGAGAACACCGCAAAGGACGTCAACGAGAATCACCGCAACACCAACTATCTGGGCGAAGACCACGTCCTGTCCGAAAGCCTGCGTGCCACAACCGACTTCGCCGAGGCCGCTCGTTCTGCCGACGTCGTCGTCATGGGCGTGCCGTCGCACGGGTTCCGCGGCGTGCTCACCGAGCTGGCTGCCGAATTGCGGCCGTGGGTACCGGTGGTTTCCTTGGTCAAGGGTCTCGAACAAGGCACCAACATGCGGATGTCGCAGATCGTCGACGAGGTATTGCCGGGCCACCCCGCCGGCATCCTGGCCGGGCCCAACATCGCCCGCGAGGTCGCCGAGGGCTACGCCGCCGCGGCGGTATTGGCGATGCCCGACCAGCACCTCGCCGCACAGCTCGCACAGTTGTTCCGCACCAGACGTTTTCGGGTGTACACCACTGACGACGTTGTCGGAGTGGAGATGGCCGGCGCGCTGAAGAACGTCTACGCGATCGCGGTCGGGATGGGCTACTCGCTGGGCATCGGCGAGAACACCAGGGCGATGGTGATCGCGCGCTCGGTGCGCGAGATGTCGAAGCTGGG
>DASXJI010000556.1:0-2070 GCA_036497495.1 Mycobacterium sp. | reverse complement strand
CCGAACGCGGTCGCCGTCTGCGTGACGTCACCGAAGGCGATCTGACCGGCAAAAAGGCGAGGCGCCTGAACGATCCACGGCAGCGGCACAATCGCCTGCGACATCGACCAATTCCAGCCGTTGAACACGATCGTCCGGCGGACATATCTACGGTAGTTGCCGATGACCGGGGTGAAACGGTCCCACAGCTGCGTTCGCTCAACTTGCTCACCCCGGTAGAAGCCGACCGCCTCGGCTGCATCGCGTAACCGGACCAGGGCATAGCGGAACGCGGCGTTGAGTTTCTCGTTGTTGAAACTGAGCCAGATGAGCGGACGCCCGAGGCGGAACGCGACGCCGGTCGCGATCGCCACAAAGACCACGACAATCCAAAACATCGCCCGGGGGAGCTGGAAGCCGAAGATGTCCAGCGGCCCCGACAGACCCCACAGGATGGCGGCAAACGACACCACCGAGACCACCGCGCGCACCGCACCGAACAGCAACGTGTTCGCAGTTTCGTTGGACGGGATGTTGGGAGTGCCACCAGCTCCGGCGGTGAAGATGTCGACGTCCTGCTGTATGCGCTGGTCGGGGTTGTCGATGGTGTTGTCGATGAACAGATCCCGGTAATAGGCCCGGCCACGCAGCCAGTCATCGGTGAGATGGCCGGTCAGCCACATGCGCCAGGCGATCATGAAATGCTGGGTCAGGTAGATGTCCACCAGAAGCCGGCCGATGAACAGCGACGCCAGCACGCTGAAATGCACCAGCGACATCCAAAAGCCGTGTGTTCCAGAATGTTTGATTAACTCGTTACCCGTGGCAGCGCCCTCGAATGCTGTTTGCAGCGACGTGAACATGTCCTTGCTCTGAAAACTGAGCAGGACCGTCAGGCGCACCGAAAGCAGAACCAGCAGCAGCAGGGCGCCCAGCTGCAGCCAGACCGCCACCGCATGTCGTCCATTGAAGTAGCCGCCGGTGATCCGCCAGTACTGGCGGCCCCATTCGGTGACGTATCGCAGCAGGATCAGCACCAGCAGGACGCACACCGCGGCGATCGCCCAGCCCTTGACGAGCCACCACAGTGATTCCGTGGCTGCCGCGGACCAGTCGATCGACGGCTCGAATGGCTTTGGCTCCAAGGTCGCGTCTCCTTGCTAACGCGGCTGTCCGGCCAACGTCTCGTGGATACTTCCCCGCAAAAGTACCGCAGCAGGGTCGATAGGCTGCGCCCATGGGCAACGACGCCGAGGACACCTTCCATGCCGGCCGACTGATCGCCAGGCGGCTGAAAGCCAGCGGAATCGATACCGTCTTCACGTTATCCGGCGGCCATCTGTTCTCGCTCTACGACGGTTGCCGCAGCGAGGGTATCCGGTTGATCGACACCCGCCACGAGCAGACTGCCGCGTTCGCGGCCGAGGGCTGGTCGAAGGTGACACGTCAGCCGGGCGTGGCGGCGCTGACCGCGGGCCCGGGTGTGACGAACGGGATGAGCGCAATGGCTGCCGCCCAGCAGAACTCGTCGCCGCTGCTGGTTCTCGGCGGCCGGGCGCCCGCGGGGCGGTGGGGAATGGGATCTCTGCAGGAGATCGACCATGTGCCATTCGTGGCACCGCTGACGCGATTCGCCGCCACCGCGCCGTCGGCCGAGGCGGTCAGCGGCCTGATCGACGACGCGCTGCGGGCCACGGTCGGCGCGCCATCGGGGGTGGCGTTCATCGACTTTCCGATGGACCACGTTTTTTCCGTCGCCGCCGACACCCGACGGCCCGGCGCCCTGACCACGTCACCGGAGCCGTCTCTGCCCGACGGCGACGCGCTCGACCGCGCCGTCGGCCTGCTGGCCGCCGCGGAGCGACCGGTCATCATGGCCGGGACTAACGTCTGGTGGGGTCATGCCGAAGCGGCGCTGCTGCGACTGGCCGAGGAACGCCGGATCCCGGCGCTGATGAACGGCATGGCCCGCGGCACCGTGCCCGCCGACCATCCGCTGGCGTTTTCGCGGGCACGCTCAAAAGCGTTGGGGGAAGCCGATGTTGCGGTCGTGATCGGGGTCCCGATGGATTTCCGGCTGGGATTCGGCGG
>DASXJI010000555.1:0-2432 GCA_036497495.1 Mycobacterium sp. | reverse complement strand
AAATGCCCCGATCACGCCGACCGACGCCAGCGTCCCGTCGTCCTTGTACAGCCCGAGCAACAGCGAGCCGATCGCGTCGCTGCTGGATTTGTGCACGCGATAACCGGCGACCACACAGTCCGCGGTGCGCTCGTGCTTGATCTTGAACATGATGCGCTTGTCCGGCTGGTAGGTGATCGTCAACGGTTTGGCGATGACTCCGTCGAGACCCGCCCCCTCGAATTCGTCGAACCAGCGCTGCGCGGTGGCCAGCTGTGTCGTCGCGGGCGTGACGTGAAACAAGCGGTCTGTGTGGGCCGCCGAAGACACAGCGTCCACGAGCGCCGCGCGTCGCTCGGAAAACGGCCGCGCGGTGAAGTCGTCGTCGCCGACGGCGAGCAGATCGAACGCGATGAAGGACGCGGGCGTCTTCTCGGCCAGCATGCGCACCCGCGAATCGGCCGGATGGATGCGCTGCTGCAGCGCGTCGAAGTCCAGGCCGTGGTCGGTGGCGATGACGATCTCGCCGTCGATCACGCAGCGTTCCGGCAACTCGGCGATGGCCGCGGCAACCAACTCGGGAAAGTACCGGGTCATCGGTTTCTCGTTGCGGCTGCCGACCTCCACCTGGTCGCCGTCGCGAAAAAGAATCGACCTGAACCCGTCCCATTTAGGCTCATACGACGCGTCCGGCGGGATCGATTTCACCGATTTGGCCAGCATCGGCGAAACCGGCGGCATCACAGGCAAGTCCATTTGCACATTGTGCTGCAACCCTGTGCTGGAATCGGGAGATGGCATCGCCAGCGGAGGAAATCGACGTCGACGGAATAGCGGTTCGGCTGACCAACCCGGACAAGGTGTACTTCCCGAAGCTGGGATCAGAAGGCACCAAGCGACGGCTCGTCGAGTACTACCGAACCGTGGCGGAGGGCCCGATGCTGGCCTCGTTGCGAGACCGCCCGACGCATCTGCAGCGCTTTCCCGACGGCATCGACGGCGAGGAGATCTACCAGAAGCGCATTCCGCAACACCATCCCGACTATCTGGAGACCTGCCGGATCACGTTCCCGTCGGGACGAACCGCCGACGCGCTGCGGGTGACCCACCCCGCCGCGATCGTGTGGGCCGCGCAGATGGGCACCGTCACGCTGCACCCGTGGCAGGTTCGCTGCCCCGATGTCGAGCATCCCGACGAACTGCGTGTCGACTTGGACCCGCAGCCCGGAACAGGTTTTGCCGAGGCACGATCCGTGGCTGTCGACGTGCTGCGGCCGCTGCTCGATGAACTGGGGCTGGTGGGTTATCCCAAGACGTCCGGCGGTCGCGGCGTCCACGTGTTCCTGCGAATCAAAACCGACTGGGATTTCATCGAGGTGCGTCGCGCCGGCATCGCGCTTGCCCGCGAGGTGGAGCGTCGTACGCCGGACGCGGTGACGACGTCATGGTGGAAGGAAGAACGCGGCAAGCGCATCTTCATCGACTTCAATCAGAACGCCCGCGACCGCACATTCGCGTCGGCTTATTCGGTGCGGCGCACCGCAATTGCGACGGTGTCGATGCCGCTCAGCTGGGACGAGTTGGCAAGTGCGAACCCCGACGACTACACGATCGCGACCGCGGCCGAGCTGGTGGCCAACCGCGACGACCCGTGGGCCGATATCGACTCGGTCCAGCAGTCGATTGAACCGCTATTGGAGATGGTCGCCGCCGACGAAGAGCGCGGACTGGGCGATCTGCCCTATCCGCCCAACTATCCGAAGATGCCGGGCGAGCCGAAACGTGTTCAGCCGAGCAAAGATACCGACCGGAAGAAGTAGCGCTAAAGCTTCTGCGCCACGAACGTCGCGGCCTGGTTGGTCGCATCGGGAACATAGCCCAGGTGCGCGATGATGGTGCCGCCTTCGGCGCAGATGTTGTCGTTGGGAAGGCAGATGTCGATGGTCTTCGGGCTGTAGCTGGGGTCGATCGCTGGAATCTGGTTGTCCGCCAGACCCTTTGCGTAGCTGCTCTGCGGGTTTCCGAACAGGGCAACGGCGGCAACGTGATTGGCGACCTGCGGGGAGAGCTGATGGCTGGTCAGGTCGGCCACACCCGCGCCCTGGGAATACCCGCCAATCACCACCTTGGTCTTCGGGCAGCTGGCAACGGTGTTCTGCACATGGGCGACCTCGTCGGCGGCGCCCGTCTTGGCGCTGTTGGCGTAATCGGTGGTCGACGGGTAGTCGACCGCATAGAGATTCACCGTCTTGCCGGGAAGCTGTGAGCTCAGCGAGTCGAAGAAGGCTTGGCCGGGCCCACCGGGACCGACTGGCTCACCGGTGCCGCGGGCGAACACCACTTCGGCGTCGGGGCATCCATCGGCAGCGGCGACTGGAACGCCGGCAGGAGCGGTGAGACAGGCCAAAACCATCAGCGCCGCACCGGCAACGATGCGACCGACGCTGCGTCTA
>DASXJI010000554.1:0-3791 GCA_036497495.1 Mycobacterium sp. | reverse complement strand
AGCGGCGGTGGCAATGGCTTGGCCGCCGAAGTACACACCCTGGAACGCGCCATCTTCGAGGTCAAACGAATCATCGTCGGCCAGGACCAGCTCGTCGAGCGGATGCTCGTCGGCCTGCTGTCCAAGGGCCACGTGCTGCTGGAAGGTGTGCCCGGTGTCGCCAAGACCCTGGCCGTGGAGACCTTTGCGAAGGTGGTCGGCGGAACTTTCGCCCGCATCCAGTTCACCCCCGACCTGGTGCCCACCGACATCATCGGTACCCGCATCTACCGGCAGGGCAAGGAAGAGTTCGACACCGAGCTCGGACCGGTCGTCGCCAATTTCCTGCTCGCTGACGAAATCAACCGTGCACCGGCGAAGGTGCAGTCCGCTCTGCTGGAGGTCATGCAGGAACGGCAGGTGTCGATCGGTGGCAAGAGATTCCCGCTGCCCAACCCATTCCTGGTCATGGCCACCCAAAACCCCATCGAGCACGAGGGCGTGTACCCGCTGCCCGAGGCGCAGCGGGACCGCTTCCTGTTCAAGATCAACGTCGGCTACCCCTCGCCGGAGGAAGAGCGCGAGATCATCTACCGGATGGGCGTCAAGCCCCCGGAGCCCAAGCAGATCCTGGACACCGGCGATCTGCTGCGGCTGCAGGAGGTCGCGTCGAACAACTTCGTTCACCACGCGCTGGTCGACTACGTGGTGCGGGTCGTCACCGCCACCCGCCATCCCGAGCAACTCGGGATGAACGACGTCAAGACCTGGATCTCGTTCGGCGCGTCGCCACGTGCCTCACTGGGCATCATCGCCGCCTCGCGCTCGCTGGCGCTGGTGCGTGGGCGGGACTACGTGATCCCGCAGGACATCGTCGAGGTGATCCCCGACGTGCTGCGGCATCGGCTGGTGCTCACCTACGACGCGTTGGCCGATGAGATCTCGTCGGAGGTCGTTATCAACCGGATCTTGCAGACCGTCGGCATGCCACAGGTGAATGCTGTTCCGCAGCAAGGTCATTCGGTACCTCCGGCAATGCAGGTCGCGGGTGCGGCCAGCGGTCGGTGACCGATAGCAACTCCGCCGCGGAGCAGCCCGTGGCTATCCGCCCGCCGTCGATGCAGCGCGGGCAGATTGACGACCCCAAGCTGTCGGCGGCGCTGCGCACACTCGAGCTGACGGTCAAGCGCAAGCTCGACGGTGTTCTGCACGGTGACCACCTCGGCCTGATTCCCGGCCCCGGTTCGGAGCCGGGGGAGTCGCGCGAGTATCAGCCCGGCGACGACGTGCGCCGGATGGACTGGGCGGTGACCGCGCGCACCACGCACCCGCACGTGCGGCAGATGATCGCGGATCGCGAATTGGAGACCTGGCTGGTGGTCGACATGTCGGCCAGCCTGGATTTCGGCACCGCGGTCTGCGAGAAGCGCGACCTCGCGGTGGCCGCAGCGGCCGCCATCACGTTCCTCAACAGTGGCGGAGGAAACCGGCTTGGCGCGTTGATTGCGAATGGCGAGAAGATCACTCGAGTGCCCGCCCGGTCCGGACGGCAGCACGAGCAGACGATGCTGCGCACCATCGCGACCATGCCCAAGGCCCCAGTCGGGGTGCGCGGGGATCTGTCGGTCGCGATCGACGCACTGCGTCGTCCGGAACGCCGCCGCGGAATGGCGGTCATCATCAGCGACTTCCTCGGCCCGATCAACTGGATGCGCCCGCTGCGCGCCATCGCCGCCCGCCACGAAGTGCTCGGCATCGAGATCCTCGACCCGCGCGACGTCGAGTTGCCCGACGTCGGCGACGTGATCCTGCAGGATGCCGAAACCGGCCGTTCTCGCGAGTTCACCATCGACGAGCAGTTGCGCGACGACTTCGCCAAGGCCGCTGCGGCACATCGCGCCGAAGTGGCCCGCACGCTGCGCAGTTGCGGAGCGCCGCTGCTGCCGCTGCGCACCGACCGCGATTGGATCGCCGACATCGTGCGTTTCGTCGAATCCCGCCGCCGCGGGTCAATGGCGGGGCGCCAGTGACTTTCGCTTCTCACGAGTCGGGCCGCAACATCAGAACGGGTCTGTCATGACATTGCCCTTACTCGGGCCGATGACGCTATCGGGGTTCGCCCACGCTTGGTTCTTCGTGTTCCTGCTGGTCATCTTCGGGCTGGTGGCGCTCTACATCATCGCCCAGGTGGCGCGGCAGCGCCGGATGCTGCGGTTCGCCAACCTGGAGCTGCTGGAAAGCGTCGCGCCCAAGCAGCCCACTCGATGGCGGCACCTGTCGGCGATCCTGTTGATCGCGTCGTTGGTGCTGTTCACAATCGCGATGGCCGGCCCGACCCACGACGTCCGGATTCCGCGCAACCGTGCGGTCGTCATGTTGGTCATCGACGTCTCGCAGTCGATGCGGGCCACTGACGTCGAGCCCAACCGGATGGTCGCGGCCGAAGCGGCCGCCAAGGAGTTCGCCGGCGAGCTGACGCCCGGTATCAATCTCGGGCTGATCGCGTACGCGGGAACGTCGACCGTTCTCGTCCAGCCGACGACCAACCGCGACGCGACCAAAGCCGCGCTGGACAAGCTGCAGTTCGCCGACCGCACCGCGACCGGTGAGGGCATCTTCACGGCGCTGCAGGCCATCGCCACCGTCGGCGCGGTGATCGGTGGGGGCGACACCCCGCCGCCGGCACGCATCGTGTTGTTCTCCGACGGTAAAGAGACGATGCCGACCAATCCGGACAACCCCAAGGGCGCGTTCACCGCTGCGCGCACCGCCAAGGATCAAGGCGTGCCGATCTCGACGATCTCGTTCGGTACCCCGTACGGCTTCGTGGAGATCAACGGCCAGCGCCAGCCGGTGCCGGTCGATGACACCACGATGAAAAAAGTTGCCGAACTGTCCGGCGGCAACCATTACGGCGCCTCGAACTTGCAGGAGCTCAAGCAGGTCTACGCGTCGCTGCAGCAACAGATCGGTTACGAGACGATCCGGGGCGACGCCAGTGTCGGATGGCTCAGGTTGGGTTCGCTGGTGCTGGCGCTGGCCGCGCTGGCGGCGTTGCTGATCAACCGGCGGTTGCCGACCTAGTTCCGTTGCACACCGACGTCGGGCGATTTCGGCCCTGCTGTGGTCAGGCGATAGGTTGTCGGGGTGACTGACGCAGCCACTGACCTTCAATCCGACGGCGGCAAGCCCGCATTCGTATCCCGTTCGGTACTGGTCACCGGCGGAAACCGGGGGATTGGGCTGGCGATCGCACAGCGGCTGGCCGCCGACGGCCACAAGGTGGCGGTCACGCACCGCGGATCCGGGGCACCCGACGGGCTGTTCGGCGTCGAGTGTGATGTCACCGACAACGACGCCGTGGATCGTGCCTTCAAGGCGGTCGAGGAGCACCAGGGTCCGGTCGAGGTGGTGGTGTCCAACGCAGGCGTCTCGGCGGACGCGTTTCTCATCCGGATGACTGAAGAGCGATTCGAAAAGGTGATCGACGCCAACCTCACCGGCGCGTTCCGGGTGGTGCAGCGCGCATCGCGCAGCATGCAGCGAAAGCGGTTCGGCCGGTTGATCTTCATCGGGTCGGTGTCCGGCAGCTGGGGCATCGGCAACCAGGCCAACTACGCGGCCTCCAAGGCCGGAGTTATCGGCATGGCCCGCTCGATCGCCCGAGAGCTGTCCAAGGCGAATGTGACGGCCAACGTGGTCGCCCCGGGCTACATCGACACCGACATGACCCGCGCGCTGGACGAGCGGATTCAAGAGGGGGCGCTGGAGTTCATTCCGGCGAAGCGGATCGGTACCGCCGCCGAGGTCGC
>DASXJI010000553.1:0-4190 GCA_036497495.1 Mycobacterium sp. | reverse complement strand
TGGCGGGTCGCTTCAAACCCACCCACGGCACTCTGAACGTCCTCGGCGATACGAAACCACGGGCGATTCGCCGGCATTGCGCCATCGCGGCCTTTCCCGACATCGACGAGCTGGAGGAATCGGTGACCGTGCAGACGGTGCTCGCCGAGCAGCGGCGGTGGCTGGCACCGTGGTATGCGCAGATCCCCCGGGAAGCCGGCCGGTCCAAGTTGACCGAAGTGTTCGGCGACACTCCTCCGCCGGACCCCGGCACCTACATCGTCGAATTGTCGGATCTGCAAATGTTTTTGCTGCGGATCACACTGGCGACGCTATCGAACCGTCCAATTCTGGTGGTCGGCGATCTCGAGCAGGTCCGCGACAACGCGCGTCGCGCGATCGCGGTCGAGCGGCTGGGCGCGCTCGCCGCGCAGTGCACCGTTGTCGTCGGGGTGACCAATCCGCTCGGCACCGACGCGCCGGACCACGAACTACACGATCACCGCATCCTGACCGAAGGGGGCTGACGATGCTGGCTGGACTCGCATTCGGCTCGGAAATCAAACGTTTCGGCCGCAGCCGAATGACCCGGGCGGCAATCGTCGTGCTGATGCTGCTGCCGCTGGTGTACGGGGCGCTGTACCTGTGGGCGTTCTGGGACCCGTTCGGCCATGTGAACAAAATGCCGGTGGCACTGGTCAACTCCGACCGGGGCGCTGTGGTGTCCGGGCAGCCGTTCAACGCCGGCAGCGAGATAGCCAAGAGCCTCACTGCCGACGGCAGCCTGGACTGGCACGTCGTCAGCCCCGCGGAAGCGCACAGCGGAGTCGAGCACGGCAAGTACTACTTCATGGTCGAGCTGCCGCCGGATTTCAGTGCGGCGATCGCTTCGCCGGTGACCGGGCAACCGAAAAAGGCCAACCTGATCGCCGTCTACAACGACGCCAACAACTACATCTCGACGAGTATCGGCCGTACCGCGATCGACCAGGTGCTCAACGCCGTCTCGTCCCGGATCTCCGGGCAGGCGGTCAATCAGATGCTTTCGGTGGTGGTTTCGTCCGGGGCCGGCATCAAACAGGCCGCCGACGGGGCCGCCCAACTCGCCGACGGCACCAGTCAGCTGGCGGCCGGTCTGGACACTGCCCGGTCCGGCTCGGCGACGCTTGCCACCGGCGCGCAGCAGCTCTCCGATGGGATCAACTCGGCCACCGAGCCGCTGCTCGCGGTGACCAAGGCGCTGTCCCAAATCGGTGGCAGCACCGACCAGTTGCAACAGGGCGCAACCGCGCTACAGCAGGCCAATGATCAGATCGGCGGCATTGCCACGGCGCAGGACACGGCCGCCGGTGCACTTTCGTCGGTGATCGACCAACTGTCCGCGCGACAGGATCCCTTGGCAAACACCCTGCGCGGCGTGCAGGACCAGCTCCGACAGCACGCGTTCACGCCGCAAATCCGGCAGCGCCTCACCGACGCGCAAAACGCCGCGATCGCCATGACGTCAGGGCTACGCGCACCCGGTAGCCCGCTCGGGTCGGCCCTAGACCAGGTCGGTAGCAAAGGACAGGACCTGACCAACAAACTCACCCAACTACGCGACGGAGCCAAGCAAGTCGCGTCGGGTAACGCCCAGTTAGCAAGCGGCATAGCCAAACTCGACGACGGCGCACAGCAGCTCAAATCCGGCTCGGCCGAGCTCGCGACCAAACTCAGCGACGGGGCCAAGCAGGCGCCCAACTGGACTAACCAGCAGAAGGATGCCATCGCGAATACGATCGGCGGCCCCGTCCAACTCCAGACCTCACACGAGAACGCCGCGCCGAACTTCGGCACCGGCATGGCTCCGTTCTTCCTCACGCTGGCGCTCTTCTTCGGCGCACTAGTGCTCTGGATGATATTGCGGCCCTTGCAAAGCCGCGCCATTGCCGCCGAGGTACTTCCCATCCGAGTGGCGCTGTCCAGCTACCTCCCTGCGGCGGTGATCGGGATGTTCCAGGCGGTCATCCTGTATTGCGTGGTGCGGTTCGGCCTCGGCATGCACGTTGTCCACCCCGCCTCGATGCTCGGCTTCATGATCCTCATTTCGTTCGCGTTCGTAGCCGCGACACAGGCGATCAATGCGCTCGTCGGCCCGGCCGTGGGCCGGGTGCTGATCATGGCGCTGCTCATGCTGCAACTGGTCAGCGCCGGCGGCATGTACCCCGTTGAAACCACATCGAAGCCGTTCCAGTTCCTGCACCGCTTCGACCCGATGACCTACGGCGTCAACGGACTTCGGCAGCTCATACTCGGCGGAATCGACGGCCGGCTGTGGCAGGCGATCGTGGTGCTGATCGGCATATGGGCTTTTGCCATGCTGACCTCGTGCCTATCTGCCCGGCGAGATCAGCTCTGGAACCTCGACAGGCTGATGCCGGCGATCAAGATGTAGGCCTGCCGGCGTTGGCCGGAAAGCTGCTCGTCGCGAGCCCGTGGGCAGTCGTTCACGAAGCAGACGGCAATTGCGCGCCTGTTGTGCAGACGTCGCTGACAGACTGACGACCTGCCCGCCGGGGCAAACGCCGGTGCGTATTGCGCCGATCGAGGAAATAGGACTCACGATGACCGATGTCGACCAGACACCCAGTGGCGTCCGCGCCGACCTCAACGAGCATTCGCGCACCGGGATGGGCGCGCACGCACTACAGCGGGCGATCACCGACCACATCCGCTACTCGATCGGCCGGCCGGCCGCGGCCCTGCGGCCCGAGCACTACTACCGGGCGCTCGCACTGTCCGTGCGTGACCGCATGCAGGACCGCCGGGTGGCGTCGACGCAGACCTCGCTGGACCTCGGCCGCAAGGTGACCTGCTACCTGTCGGCCGAATTCCTGATGGGCCCGCAACTGGGCAACAACCTGCTGAACCTGCGGATGGAGCAAGCGGCCAAGACCGCCCTGGCAGCGATGGGTCAGGACCTCGACGAGGTGTTGGCCTGCGAGGCGGAACCAGGACTCGGCAATGGGGGCCTCGGCCGGCTCGCCGCGTGCTACTTGGACTCGCTGGCCACCCTCGAGCGTCCGGCGATCGGCTACGGCATCCGCTACGAGTTCGGCATCTTCAACCAGGAAATCCGCGATGGCTGGCAAATCGAGAAGACCGACAACTGGCTGGTCAACGGAAACCCTTGGGAGATCGCCAAACCCGACGTCAACTACTTGGTGAAGTGGGGCGGATACGCCGAGCACTACACCGACGACGCCGGCCACGACCGCGTCCGCTGGGTGCCCGGACGGCTGCTGAAGGGCGTCGCCTACGACACCCCGATCCAGGGCTACGGCGTGAACACCTGCAACGTGCTGACGCTATGGAGTGCGCGGGCCGTCGAGTCCTTCGCGCTGGAGGCCTTCAACACCGGTGACTACTACAAAGCCGTCGAGGACGAGGTGACCTCGGAAACCGTCACCAAAGTGCTCTACCCCAACGACGAGCCAGAAGCCGGCAAGCGCCTGCGCCTGCTGCAACAGTACTTCTTCGTGTCCTGCTCGTTGCAGCACGTGCTGCACATCATGGATGACCTCGCGGACGCCGGGGTCCGGGAGCTTCCGCAGCGATTCGCTCTGCAGCTCAACGACACTCACCCGTCGATCGGCGTCGCCGAGCTCATGCGGTTGCTGGTCGACGAGCGCGGTCTCGACTGGGACGAGGCGTGGAGCATCGCCGTCGCGACGTTCGGCTACACCAACCACACGCTGCTGCCGGAGGCACTGGAGAAGTGGCCGCTGGAACTGTTCGCCGAGTCACTGCCCCGCCACCTGGAAATCATCTACGAGATCAATCGCCGATTCCTCGACGAGGTGCGCTTGCGGTTCCCTGGCGACGAGGACCGCATTCGCCGCATGTCGCTGATCGGTGAGGACGGCGGCAAGAAAGTTCGCATGGCGCACCTGGCGACCGTCGGCAGCCACGCCATCAACGGTGTCGCGGCGCTCCACTCCGAGTTGCTGAAAGAAAGCGTGCTCAAGGACTTCTACGAGTTGTGGCCGGAGCGGTTCAGCAACAAGACGAATGGTGTAACACCCCGGCGCTTCCTCGCGCTGGCCAACCCGGGCCTGCGAGAGTTGCTGGACCGCACCGTTGGTGACGGCTGGCTGACCGACCTGGATCGCCTACGCGGGCTGGAGCCGTTCGTCGATGACGCGACGTTCCGCGCGCAATGGCGCGACATC
>DASXJI010000552.1:0-5818 GCA_036497495.1 Mycobacterium sp. | reverse complement strand
GAGCTGGCTGACGCGGTGACCGTTTGGCCGCCAGGCAGCACCACGGTGGCCGACCGCAATGCGTCCGACATCAGCCCGGCGTGCCGGGAATGGGCGCCCAGCCCGCCGCCCAGGGCGTGGCCCGCCGCGCCGACCGACGGGCAGGTTCCCGTCGGGATACCCCGGCCCGCCGCCGCCAGAACCTGGTGCATCGCATACAGACTCGTCGCGGGCGCCACCGTGACCTGACCGGTTGCCGCGTCGTAATCGATGCCTCCGGGCAGCTGGCGCAGATCAAGCACCATCGTGCCGTTCGCCGTGGACGCCCCCACATAGGAATGCCCACCACCGCGCGGAGCGACCTTGACGTTGTTCGCGGCAGCGAAGGCCATCGCCTTTTGCACATCGGCCACCGACGTCGCGGTGACGACCGCGGCCGGCGTCAGCCCGTTGTAGTTGGTGTTGAAAATTGCTTTGGCCGAGCCAAATTGCGGAGCATTCGGCTGGATGACCTGACCGCTGATGGATCTGGACAACTCGTCCCAGCCAGAGGCGACCGGTTCACCACTGGCGCGACCCGAACCGATGAAAGCGCCGGCGGCCAAGGCTCCGGCGGCGCCGCGCAGAAATGTCTGACGCGAGATCTCACGCGTCAACGTCGGACTCCAGCGGTGCCATCATGACCTGCATTGTCAACCAGGTAAGCCCAAGAACGGCCGTGGCACAGCACGTGTCGACACACATCGACCGAAAAGTAGGCGAACCTTTACCGCGCCGTGTTCTGGACGTGACAGCGATAGACCAATGTTCGATGCGACCGCAGAACATTGAGGGGGATGGGTATGCGTCGCAACTGGACGTCGCAGTTGAACGATCAGCCGTTGACGGTGCGGACGCTGATCGGTCTTGGGTGTCTGATCACCGTAGCCACCGCGTTCTCGACGCCGGGCGAGGCAGATCCCAACGATGACAACTTCATCGACGCGCTCAGCCACGCCGGCATCGAGTACGGCGAACCGGGCAACGCGATGGCCGTCGGCGAGTCCATCTGTCCGATGATCGCCCAGCCGGGCGGGAGCTTCGCGGCCGCAGCATCGGGCGTCGCCCGCCACGGCATGTCGCCGCAAGCGGCCCGGATGTTTACCACCATCGCGATCCGGACCTATTGCCCCGAGCAGATGGCAAACCTTATGGGCGGTAATCCTTCTGGTCCGCCACAGTTCCCGGGCGTTACCGGGATTCCGGGGGTCTAGCGCGTCCCCAGCGGGTCGATCGTCCACGCGATATAGACCATCGCGGCCGCGACGGACGCCATCGTCGCAAAGTCAATCCCCTTGCTACGCACCACCAGAAGCCCGGCTCGGTCCTCGGTGAGCGCCAACCGCAGCACGGCGGCGAGGCCAACCCCGATGCCGATCAACAGTGCGCCACGGCGCCAAAAGTTGGCGGCCGCCAGGCTGAACGCCACGACGAAAATCAGCATCACCGTCACGATCGGCCATTGCGCGCGGAGCATGCTGCGCACGCTCACTGCCACTCGGCCAACTCGACAACGTTGGTCAGCAGGAACGCACGGGTCAACGGGCCCACCCCGCCGGGATTCGGCGACACATGGCCGGCCACCTCCCACACATCGGGATGGACGTCGCCGGTGAGTTTGTCGTTGACTCGGCTGACGCCGACGTCGATCACGGCCGCGCCCGGGCGCACCATGTCCGCAGTCAGCATGTGCGGCACCCCGACCCCGGCCACGATGATGTCCGCCTGCTTGGTCAGCGCGGCAAGCTCACGAGTTCCGGTGTGGCACAACGTCACCGTCGCGTTCTCCGAGCGACGGGTCAGCAACAGGCCGAGCGGGCGGCCGACCGTCACGCCACGGCCGATGACGACCACGTGCGCGCCGGCGATCTCGACGTCGAAGCGCCGCAGCAGGTGCACGATGCCGCGAGGGGTGCAGGGCAGCGGGGCCGGGTCCATGAGCACCAGTCGGCCGAGGTTCGTCGGATGCAGCCCGTCGGCGTCCTTGGCCGGGTCGATGCGCTCCAAAGCCGCGTTCTCGTCGAGCTGCTTCGGCAGCGGCAACTGGACGATGTAGCCGGTGCACTCGGGGTTGGCGTTCAGTTCGTCGATGGTGTCGTTGAGCTTCGCCTGGCTGATGTCGGCGGGCAGGTCGCGGCGCAGCGAGGTGATGCCCACCTTGGCGCAGTCGGCGTGCTTACCGCGGACATAGGCTTGGGACCCCGGGTCGTCGCCGACCAGGACGGTGCCCAGGCCGGGCGTCCGCCCCGCCGCGGTCAGTGCGGCCACCCGCTCTTTCAGCTCGACGAAGATCTCGTCGCGCGTGCTTTTGCCGTCCAATGTGATCGCACCCACGTCTTCCAGTTTGGCATGCGCGCTCGCGATCGCCGCTCAGGCCGGTTGATGGCGACCCGCCGCGTTCGGCTCCGCCGAACTTGCGATCGCCATTAGGCTCCGGTCATGTCCGAAGCCCCGGACGTGCTGGCACCGGCAAAGCTCGGGCCCATCACGCTGCGCAACCGCACCATCAAGTCCGCGACCTTCGAAGCCCGCACGCCGGGTGCATTGGTCAGCGACGACCTGATCGAGTACCACCGGCTGCCTGCCGCCGGCGGCGTCGGCATGACCACCGTGGCCTACTGCGCGGTCTCGCAGGGCGGCCGCACCGAAGGCAACGGGATCTGGATGCGACCGGAGGCGGTGCCCGGGTTCCGGCGGCTCACCGACGCGATCCACGCCGAGGGGGCCGCGGTCTGCGCGCAGATCGGACATGCCGGTCCGGTAGCCAACGCCCGCTCCAACAAGGCCACCGCGCTGGCCCCGGTGCGGTTCTTCAACCCGATCGGCATGCGGTTCGCCAAGAAGGCCAGCCGCGACGACATCGACGATGTGATCGCCGCACACGCCGACGCGGCCAAGTTGGCCGTCGACGCCGGGTTCGATGCCGTCGAAGTGCATTTGGGTCACAACTATTTGGCGAGTGCGTTTTTGAGTCCGCTGATCAACCGGCGCAACGACGAGTTCGGCGGCTCGCTGGAGAACCGGGCCAAGGTGGCCCGCGGCATGGTCATGGCCGTGCGACACGCGGTCCAGGACCAGATCGCGGTGACTGCCAAGCTCAACATGTCCGACGGTGTTCGCGGCGGCATCTCGGTCGACGAGGCGATCACCACCGCCAAGTGGTTGCAGGACGACGGCGGATTGGACGCGATCGAACTCACCGCCGGCAGCTCGCTGGTCAACCCGATGTATCTGTTCCGCGGTGATGCCCCGCTCAAGGAATTCGCGGGCGCCTTCAAGCCACCGCTGCGCTGGGGCATGCGGATGACCGGCAAGAAGTTTTTGCGCGAGTACCCCTATCACGAGGCCTACCTGCTGCGCGAAGCCAGGCAGTTCCGCGCCGAGCTGACGATGCCGCTGATCCTGCTCGGCGGCATCACCAACCGCGACACGATGGATCTGGCCATGGCAGAAGGCTTCCAGTTCGTCGCGATGGGCCGGGCCCTGCTGGCCGAGCCCGACTTGATCAACCGGATCGCACGCGACGGCGCCGGCGTGCAATCCGCCTGCACGCACTGCAACCGGTGCATGCCGACGATCTACACCCGCACCCGTTGCGTGGTGACCGGCGCGCCCGATGCGTTGGCGCACTGACGTAGTGACGTGTCGCTGGGAGGCGGTCGAGCGGCAGCCGATACAGTCGGTGCAGTGAACCAAGCAGCTAATGTTGGGGTGATGAGTCACGCCGCACCGCCCGCGCTGACAGTCCGGTACGACGGATCACAACGTACCTTCGGCGCAGGTCACGACATCGTGGTTGGCCGGGATCTTCGCGCCGACATGCGCATCACGCATCCGCTGATCTCCCGGGCACACTTGCTGCTGCGCTTCGACCAGGGCCGCTGGCTGGCCATCGACAACGGCTCACTGAACGGCACCTACGTCCACGGGCGCCGCGTGCCGGTGATCGACATCCACGACGGTCAGGCCATCAACATCGGCAATCCCGACGGGCCGCAACTGACTTTCGAGATCGGACGCCACAACGGTGTCGTGGGCCGGCCGCCGCAGACGACGTCAATGCCGATCGCCAAATCCCCGGCGCCCGCCCGGCCGGGACCCGCCCCACAGCAGCCACGCCCGGCCGCGGGTCCCAGGCCACCCGGGCCGATCGGCCCGGGACCCTCGCGCCCGTATCCCGGTGCTCCGCCTCCGCAGGGCTACCCAGCACAGCGCCCGCCGGCCTACCCGCCGGGCCCGCAACACCATGCGCCACCGCCGATCCGGCAACCCGCGGCATCAGCGGCTTCGGCTCCCACGATGAACGCTGCGCCGATGAACGTTGCGCCGAAGACCCAGATGGCACCGCCGGCGATCAGCAAGCCACCCGAAGTCGGCAATCTGGCCACCAAGATGATCCAGGCGATCCTGCCCAACTCACTCACTCCGGATAAGCCGCCGGGTTCGGCGACGATCGGTCGCGCCAACGACAACGACATCGTGATCCAGGATGTGCTGGCCTCGCGTCATCATGCATTCTTGGTCGACTCGCCGCTCGGCACCGAAATCCGGGACGCGCACAGCGTCAACGGCACCTTCGTCAACGGCGTCCGCGTCGGCTCGGCGGTGCTCAACGAGGGCGACGTGATCACGATCGGCAACATCGACCTGGTCTTCACCGACGGCAACCTGATCCGCCGCACCGAAGCCGCGACCCGCACCGGCGGCCTGGAGGTCAACGGCGTTCACTTCCGGGTCGACGGCAAGGAACTCCTGGACGGAATCTCCCTCACGGCGCGGCCGGGCACGCTGACCGCGATCATCGGGGGGTCCGGTGCGGGCAAGACCACGCTGTCGCGGCTGATCGCCGGATACACCCGCCCCAGCGCCGGGACGGTCACGTTCGAGGGCCACGACATCCACGCCGAGTACGCGACGATGCGCAGCAGAATCGGGATGGTCCCGCAGGACGACGTGGTGCACCGGCAACTGACCGTCAACCAGGCGCTGGGCTACGCCGCCGAGCTGCGACTGCCGCCGGACACCAGCAAAGAGGAACGCGCACAGGTCGTCGCGCAGGTGCTCGAGGAACTCGACCTGACCAAGCACGCCGACACCCGCGTCGACAAGCTGTCCGGCGGGCAGCGCAAACGCGCGTCGGTCGCACTGGAACTGCTCACCCAGCCGTCGCTACTGCTGCTCGACGAGCCGACCTCCGGCCTGGACCCTGCGCTGGACCGCCAGGTGATGTTGATGCTGCGACAGCTCGCCGACGCGGGCCGCGTGGTGCTGGTGGTCACGCACTCGGTGTCCTACCTGGACGTGTGCGACCAGATCCTGCTGATCGCCCCCGGCGGCAAGACCGCCTTCAACGGGCCACCCAGCCAGGTGGGTGAAGCGTTGGGCACCACCAACTGGGCGGATATTTTCGCCAACGTGGGCGCCGATCCGGACGAGGCGAATCGCCGCTTCCTGGAGCGAGGCGGTCGGCGAGACCCGCAGGTTCCGGCTCCGAAGAGCCCGGCCGACTTGGGCGAGGCCGTGCACACCGACCTGCTGCGCCAGCTCTCCACGATCGCGCGCCGCCAGGTGCGTCTGGTCATCTCCGACCGCGGCTACTCGGTGTTCTTGGCGGTGCTGCCATTCCTCATCGGCGCTTTGTCGCTGACCGTGAAAGGCGCGAAACCCGGTCTGGGGCCGGCCGATCCGCTCGGGGTGGCGCCCACCCAGCCGCAGTACATCATGGTGCTGCTCAATATCGGGGCCGTGTTCATGGGCACGGCTCTGACCATTCGCGACCTGATCGGCGAGCGACCGATCT